>NZ_CP013141.1:1284371-1488068 GCF_001442535.1 Lysobacter antibioticus
GGCGCAGCAGGGTGCGGACCTCGGCCTCGAGCGACAGGCGCAGCAGACGATCCAGGGTTTCGACCAGCGCATGGGCGTCGCGCAATGCGGACAAATCGCGGTTGAGCCGGCGCAACTCGCGGTCGACCAACACCGCGCCCGGACCGAGCGCGCCGCCGCCGAGGGCAAGGGTGGCGCGGACCCGCCGCAGCCCCTTGCGCGCCAGGTGCACGCCGGCATGGATGCGATTGCCGCGCCAGCCCAGGGCGTCGAGCGCCATGTCGATCTCGGCGGTGGCGAAACTGCGCAGGCGCCGGCCCGGCGGATGCGCGGCCGGCTCGTCCGGCGCCTTTGCGGCGAGCCGGGACCCGTGTGCGGCGGCTTCCTCGGACGCTGGCGCGTGCGGCATGAAGCGACTCCCCCATTCCGGCTTACGTACGGCTAACGAACGGCTTACGGACGGCCTTCGAACGATGCGCGGCCTGCCCGGGATAGTACCCTTGCGGCATGCCTGAATTGCCTGAAGTCGAAACCACCCGGCGCGGCCTGGCGCCGCATTTGGAAGGCCGCCGCGTCGTCACCGCGATCCTGCGTCGCCCCGACCTGCGCTGGCCGATCCCGCTGCAGATCGAAGACACCCTGCCCGGCGAACGCATCGACGCGGTGCGCCGCCGCGCCAAGTACCTGTTGCTCGACACCGCCGCCGGCAGCGCGCTGCTGCACCTGGGCATGTCCGGCAGCCTGCGCGTGCTGCCCGCGGACACGCCGGTGCGCGCGCATGACCACGTCGACCTGCTGCTCGATTCCGACCAGGTGCTGCGCTTCAACGACCCGCGTCGCTTCGGCTGCCTGCTGTGGCAGCCCCCCGGCGAGACCCATGAACTGCTGCGCGATCTCGGCCCGGAACCGCTCTCGGACGCCTTCGACGGCGACTACCTGTTCGAGCTCAGCCGCGGCCGCAAGGCGCCGGTGAAGACCTTCCTGATGGACCAGCGGGTGGTCGTCGGGGTCGGCAACATCTACGTCGCCGAGGCCTTGTTCGCGGCCGGGGTGTCGCCGCTGCGCGCAGCCGGCAAGGTTTCGCGCGACCGCTACGGCGAGCTCGCGGCCTCGATCAAGACCATCCTGGCCTACGCCATCCAGCGCGGCGGCACGACCCTGCGCGACTTCATCAGCCCGGACGGCGCGCCCGGCTACTTCGAGCAGGAGCTGTCGGCCTACGGCCGCGGCGGCGAGCCCTGCCCGCGCTGCGGACGGCCGCTCAAGCAGGCCAGCATCGGCCAGCGCACCACGGTCTGGTGCGGGCACTGCCAACGCTGAAGCGGCGACCGGCGGTACCCGCCGCCGGGCCGGCTGGCCCGCAGCGCCAGGTCCTCAGGCGTTGCGGGCGCCGGTTCCGGACGGACGGCGCCGGCGCGGCGCGGGCGATGCCACCACGGTCGCTATCATGTGAAGATGAACGCGCTATAGTCTCCACCGAGTCGAGGGGCGATATGGCCGAAAGCGCTGACATCACGATCCTGTTGGATGCCGCCCGCGAAGGCGATCGCGGCGCACTCGATCGCGTGCTCGCGACTCTCTACCAGGAGTTGCACACCATGGCGCGGCGCCAGCTCGCCGGCCAGCACGGCCAGACCCTGGATGCGACCGCCCTGGTGCACGAGGCCTACCTCAAGCTGGTCGGCCGCCGCGAAGCCCAGTTCGACGATCGCGCGCATTTCTTCGCCTACGCCGCATCGGCCATGCGCAGCGTGGTCGTCGACTACGCGCGCCAGCGCCTGGCGCAAAAGCGCGGCGGCGATCTGCACCGCGTTACCGAGTTGCCCGACGACGTCGAAGGCGGCCTGCGCCTGGACGAGGACACGCTCGGCCTGGATACCGCCCTGACCAAACTGGCCGCCGTCGATCAGCGCCTCGCCCAGGTGGTCGAGCTGCGCTATTTCGCCGGCCTCTCGGAACTGGAAATCGCCGCGCTGCTGCAACGCTCCGAGCGCAGCATCCGCCGCGACTGGCAGAAGGCCCGTCTGTTCCTGCTGGCCTCGCTGCAAGACGAGCCCAGCCGCTGACGCACGGTCCGCGCGTGCCGCGTTCCGTCATCGCCCCGGCTGCCGCCGCGCAGCGCGCCCGCACACCATGCGCATCGTCATGATCCACATCGCCGACGACCGTCGTATCGAAACCGACTGACCGCGCATGGACGCCGAACGCTGGCAACGCCTGTCCCCGCTGCTCGACGCGCTGCTCGAGATGGACCCGGTCGCGCGCGCCGAACGCTTGGGCGAGCTGCGCGCCGACGACGCCGAACTCGCCGACCAGCTCGCCGAGCTGATCGGGCTCGAAGACGGCCACGAGGATTTTCTTTCCGAGCCCCTGGTCGCACCGCAGAACACCGGCATGCGTCCGGGCGTCGAGGTCGGCACTTATCGCCTGGAAAGCCTGCTCGGCGAAGGCGGCATGGGCCAGGTCTGGCTGGCCTCGCGCGCCGACGGCCTGTACCAGCGCCGGGTCGCGCTGAAGCTGCTGCGTCCGGGCCTGGCCGACACCAACCTGCGCACGCGCTTCACCCGCGAACGGCAAATCCTCGCCCGCCTCGCGCATCCGCACATCGCGCGGCTGCTCGATGCCGGCATCAGCCGCGACGGCCTGCCCTATCTGGCCCTGGAATACGTCGAAGGCGAGCCGATCACCGACTACTGCCGCAATCAGCGCACGCCGCTCGACAAGCGCCTGCGCATGTTCCAGCAGATCTGCGACGCGGTCAGCCACGCCCACGCCAATCTGATCGTCCACCGCGACCTCAAGCCGTCGAACATCATGGTGACGCCGGCCGGCGACGTGCGTCTGCTCGATTTCGGCATCGCCAAGCTGCTCGACAGCAACGACGTGCCGCTGCCCGAGCAGACCCGCACCGGCGCGCGCGCCTTCACCCTGCACTACGCCGCGCCCGAACAGGTGCGCGGCGAGCCGGTCACCACCATGACCGACGTGTATTCGCTCGGCGTGGTGCTGTACGAGCTGCTCACCGATTCCAAGCCGTATCGCCTGAAGCGCCAGACCGACGCCGAGTGGGAAGAGGCGATCCTCGCCGCCGACCCGCTGCGGCCCTCGCAGGCGGTGCTGCGCTACGTCGACGCCGACGATGCCGAGGTCGATCCGAACTCGGTGCGCCGTCTCGCCCGCCAGCTCAGCGGCGACCTCGACAACATCGTCCTCAAGACCCTGTCCAAGCGTCCCGAGCAGCGCTATCCCTCGGTGGAAGCGCTGTCGCTGGACCTGCAGCGCTTCGAAGCCGGCCGGCCGGTGCTGGCGCGGGCGCAGAGCCTGCGCTACCGCTTCAACAAATACGTCGCCCGCCATCGCTGGGCGTTGGCCACCGCGGCCCTGGTCACCGTAGTGCTCAGCGCCGCGCTCGGCATCGTCGCCTGGCAGGCGCGCGAAGCGGTCGGCGAAGCCAGCCGCGCCCAGGCGATGCAGGACTTCATGGTCGGCCTGTTCGAAAGCGCGCGCGGTACGCCCGAAGGCGAAGCGCTGGACCTGCGCGGCCTGCTCGACGCCTCGGTGATCCGCGGCACGCGCGAACTCGCGCGGCAACCGCGCGCGCGCGCCGAGCTGTTCGGGGTGATCGCGCGCATGCGCACCAGCCTGGGCGATTACAACGAAGCGCGCGCGCTGCTCGACCGCCAGGCCAGCATCATCGCCAGCACCGACGACGACATCCCCGAAAGTCTGCGCCTGGAATCGATCACCCAACGCGGCAAGGTGCTGCGCCTGCTCGCTCAGCCGCGCGAATGCGCGGCGCTGATGCAACCCGGGCTCGATCTGGCCCGGCGCGAACAAGCGCAATTGCCGAATCAGGCCAGCGAGTTCTATTCCGAACTCGGTCGTTGCCGGCAGGCCAACGGCGAGCGCCAGGGGGCGCGGCAGTTGTTCGAACGTTCGCTCGCGCTGCGCCGCGAAATGCTCGAGAACAGCGACGTCGGCGAAGTCGAGAATCTGATGGACCTCGCCAGCCTGCAAGCCGATGCCGGGCAGAGCCGCCAGGCCCTGCAAGGCTTCGAGCAGGCGCGCCGGCGCCTGCAGCAGAGCGTCGGCGATCGCCATCCGCTGCAGGTCGAGATCAGCCGCAACCTGGCTGCGCTGCGCCACGACCTCGGCCAGCTCAACGACGCCGAACGCGACGCCAAGGAAGCGCTCGCGATCGCCTTGGAGGTCAACGGCGGCCAGCATCCGGCCACCATGGCCGTGCGCCGCCAGCTCGCCGCCTTCCACATCGAACAAGGCCAGTACGTGCAGGCGCAGATCGAGCTGGAACAGTTGCGCAACGTACTGACGCCGCGCCTCGGCGCCGATCATTCCGACCTGGCCGGCCTGCACAGCAGCCTGGGCCTGATCGCCTGGGAACGCGGCGACGTCGACCGCGCCCTGAGCGAACTCGAATACGCAGTGACGATTTCGCGCAAGCACCTCGACCGCGGCCGCCTCGCCGAAGCCTTGTTCGCACAGGCCACGGTGCTGCACGCCACCAACCGCAACACCATGGCGCGGATCCTGCTCGACGAGATCCGCGCGCTGCGCGTGGCCGAGTTCGGCGCCGAGCACGGCCTGGTCGGCGACACTGAGCGTCTGCTCGGCGAAGTCGAGATCGCCCTGGACGAACGCGACCGCGGCATCGATCATTTGCAGCGCGCGGTCAGCCTGACCCGCAAGAGTTATGGCGAGCGCCACCCGAACACCCGTCACGCCGAACTCGACCTGGCCCAGGTGCAGGCGCTGTCCGGCGACGCCGCCGCACTCGCCCACCTGGAGTCGTTGTCGGAACTGCCGACCACCGACGAAAAGTTGCGCGAGCTCGGCTGGCGCGCGCAGGCCTATGCGGCGCAGGTGCGTTGCGGCGGGCCGCAACGCGGCCAGGCGCGGGCCACGCTCGACGGCTTGCTGCGCACGATCGCCGATGCTCGGCCCGACGGCAGCCAGATCAAACGCGACGTGCAAGTCATACGCGACGCCTGCGACGGATAAGCGACGCCGCGCTCATTCGGCGCGGGATCCGGCCGAACCGCCGTGCAGATTCGATGCGCTCGGCGCCATTCGCGCCGACACCTGGCGCATGCCCCGCCGCGGCTGGGGACGGGGCATGGCGCGATCCCGGCGATCGGACGCGTGCGGCGTCAGCGCCTGAGCAAGCTGCTGAGCCAGGCGCGCAAATGCAGATCCGCCGCCGGTTGCGTCGCCGAGGCTTCGCTCGCCGGCAACGCGGCCGGGCGCGGCGTGGAGGCGCAACGCGGCTCCGGTGCGGCCTTGAGCGGCACGGCGACGGTCGCAAGCTCGACGCAGGCGGCATCGTTCGCGCCGGCTTCGGTGGCGCGGGCGCTCACCGTCGGCACTTGCCGCGACAGCAACACCGTCGGCGCAGCCGGCAGGCCTTCCCAGGCCTTCGGCGAATCCAGCAGCTCGATCCGCGCGATCGCCTTGTCGGCGGGCACGTTGACCACCCAGGTGCGGAAGCTGTCGCCGTTGTTCGGATCGCCGGCGCTGGCCGGTGGCGCGGTGGTCGGGCCGAACCAGGGGCGGAAACCGCCCTGCAGCAGCACGTGGCGCACGCCGCCATCGGCATAGGTCACGCGCAAGGTGTAGTCGCAGCCGCCGTTGTGGCAGTACCACGCATAGGTCCCGGTGTTCGGCACGATGCTGGCGCGCTGCGCCGCGTCGCTGGGGTCGATGTAGCGCAGCAGATTGCCGCGGAAACCGATCGGCGGATAGATCTGCGAGACGTTGGCGGTACCGGCCCGGCTGTAAGCGACCGCGATCGCCTGCACCGGCACGTCGCGCCGCTCAGGCAAGCCCTGGTTGAAGCCGTACAGGCCGTTGTCGGCGGTCTTCGGGGCGACGTCGATCCAGCGCCGGTCGATCCCGTCCCAACGCTTGTAGCCACCGGGGAAAGCCGCATCGGCGACGATGCTGCCGCCGGAGTAGACGCGCGCGCCGTTCTTGTCGGTCGAGGTCGTGCCCTCGAGATGGCGCTGCATCATCGCGACGCTGTAATCGGAGAAGGTCGCGAAGCGGTAGCCGCGTGCCTCATCGCCGGAACCGCTCTGCATCGGGTCCTGCTTGATGCAGCGGCCCTGTGCATCGAGTTGGCGCGGCGTGCTGTCGAAGGTATCGCCGGCGCAATTGCGGTAACGCGAAGCGGTGGCCGGTACGAACGGCGCCAGGAATTCCTTGCGCGTGCTGTCGTAGCCCCAGACCGACCCGTTCAGGCTGCCGGCCAGATAGGGATACTTGCCGTCGGTATAGGCGCCGCCCTGATGCGGCAGCCCCATCGCGTGGCCCTGCTCATGGATGAAGATGCCCGAGTAGGCGTGATCGCCGACGCCGGTGTCGCCGCCGATCGACCCCAGGCCGCCGCCGGGATGCTTGAGCTTGCCGGCGGCATCGAACAGGATCAGCGGCGCGTAGTACTGCACCGGTCCGGAGGATTCGCCGTTGGCGGCGAGCAGCCCGCCGAGCAGATTCAAGGTGGCGCCCATGACCTGGAAGCCCGATTGTTCGTCGTCGGTGCTACGCGCCAGGTAAGCCGGTTTGCCGCCGCTCGGCGAGATCGACAAGGTCGGCCATACCGCGCGCTGCGCCGGATGGTTCTGCGCGACCACGCTGGCCACCGGCCATTTCGCGAAGATCTCGGTCACCGTGGCGGCATCGGGCGCGCCGGAGGTCGCCAGCGGCACCGAATTGCTCTCGTTCGCACCGAACAGATACATCGGCAATACGCGCAGGGTCACCGGACTGTCGGCGCCGATCATGGGCGAGCGGAAAGCGCCGACGCGGTAATTGTCGGCGCGCACGCGCAACTGCAAACCGGGCACCAGCCACGCGGCCGGCAAGCTCGCGCTGTAGCGCGCGCCCGGATAGGCCGCACCGCCGGCTTCGGTGACGGGGATCGAAGCGGACAGCGCAACGCTGCCGAGTTGGACGCCGTTGGCCCAGCCTTCCAGCTGCGGATTGCCGGCGTTGTCGGCCGACAGGCGCAGCAGCGCGAGCGCTTCGCGCCCGCCCACCGCATGCAGCCGTTCCTTGGCCTGGCGCAGAGTCCAGCTCAACCCGGCTTCCGGCAGCACGTGGGTCTGGGCGAGTTCGAGCTGGGTAATATCCAACGCTGCCGCTCCCGGCGGCGGCGTGGGCGGCGTGGGCGGCGGCGTGCCGGGCGGTGTGCCCGGAGCCGGCGTGGTTTCGCCGCCCTTCTTGTCGCCACCGCCACCGCCTCCGCAGGCGCTCAAGCTCAGTGCGATCGAAAGCCACAACGCGGTTGTGGTGAAGCGAGGTGTCTGCATGATGGTTCCCCCTGTGGCACGAACCTCTGCGCCCGCGCCGGTGAATGGCGTATGGATGGAGCGTCCTGCGTATGAGCCGTCGCCGATCGGCGCGATCGTCTCCCCACGATCCGGCGGACCGCATCATACCCATGCAATCGTGACGCGTCGTCGCCATTCGCGGCTTGCCCACGGTCGAGCGCGACGCGAACGCATGTGCACCCGCAGCGCGAACAAGCATTGCCCCGTTTTCGTTAGCACAGCTCGTCGCGACCGCCCACGCGGCATGCGCGAAGCCGCACGCGCGAGTCGTGACTATGCGCACAATCCAGAAGCAACGATGTTGCATCACGGCGACACGAGCGCGGCGCACCGAAGCGTAGCGCTGTCGTCTCGGCAGCATCGGCCATCTCCACGAGGCCGCCGCTCGCATGGCCCGGAATCGTGCGCTGCGGGCGGATTTGCGCGAAAAGCATCGCGTAGTCAGGTCGCGCGCTGCAGGCAGGGCGGTCGGCGCAGCAGCCCGACGAAACCTCAGCCCGATGCGTGCTGCGGCAGCAGCAGCAATAGATCGGTCGCACCGACATCCTCGCCGGCCTGGGTCAACAAGGTCGTGACCTGGCCGCGGTGATGGGTCTGGTGATTGAAGAAATGCATCAACAAACCGCCGAAATCCCGGTGCGAGACAACGCCTTTGGTGTTCGCGTAGGCCAGCACGTGATCGAGATCCGCATCGGTCAGGCACCCGGCCCAATCCTCGATCCGCGCATCGAGTTCGCTTCGCTGCGCCCGCAGGGGCGCGAGACGATCGTGCAGTTGCTGATCGATGGCGGTCGGCGGCGCCGTGTCGAGGATCGGTACCAAGGCCTCGAAACGCGCCGGATGATGGCGCGCGAAACGATGCAGCCAGATCAGGTCGGCCGCCAGCAGATGATTGAGCGTGCCGAGAATCGAGCCGAAGAACGCACCACGGTCTTCGACCACCGCCTCATGCGGCAGGCGCGCGGCCGCCTCATAGACCTTATCGTTCATCCAGCGGTTGTAGCCGGCCATCAGCACGGCGTGTTCGCGCAGCTTCATCGTGAAGAACTCCCTGACTGAGTATCGCCGCTTTTATTCTCCAAAACCTTTTCCGGTCAGCAAGGAATATCTGTCTCAGGCAAGGAACGCGAGCCAAGGAAACGAGCAAGGGCCGATACGCCCCGGCTCTCGTGGCGCTGCCTTAGAGGCTCCCACCGATCGCAAGTTGAAACGCCATAGCCGCACAGAAACAAAGAAGCAACCAAGTCGCCGTTGCAATTACTGAGTAAATTACCCGTATCACCCATCTCTCTAGCAAGCTTCCTTCGGAAAACAGAGGCCAGCTAGACCATAGGAACCCTGTGTATACGCCTACAAGAAAAAGGAGTTCGAAGATCGTATTCAGAGGCGAAGGCGGCTGCCCCATACGCACATACAGCCATACCGAGATCAACGAGATCGCCAGCGACACACTACCAACCCAAATGAAGCGGGCGAATGGCGAAGATGTCATGTGGCCTTCGGCTCCGAGTGATATTCGCGCAAGATGCAATCAATGCCACTCCGCCAATGGATGTGGCGCACCGGCCGGACGGCCAAAACGGTCGCCTATACACATGATGTGCCGCGCTTTAATACGAGGCAGAACTGTTCCGGCCTCCTATTGCATGCAGCAAGAAACTGGCCGCGCCCGCACTACTAAAAGATAGTGCCCACTGATCGCTCGCGCAGCATTATTTCTCCTTGCGCCAGTTGATCGACGCGCGGTTCTCGATCGTGCTCGATTCGATCTCGATGTCGAAGCCCTTGCGCAGCAGATACTTCAAGGTCAGCACCTGGCCGGTGCCGAGCAGGGACACGCCGTAGCCGACGTACAAGCGCGGCGACAGGTATTTGCCGACGCCGAGCACCGAGCCGCCGAGCGCGCGGCTTTCCATCACGCCGGCGTCGTCGAGGCCGATCTTGGCGCCGAGCTGCGAGGCGAGCATGCCGCCGCCGGCCGAGAGCGCGGCGCTGGCGGCGTTGAGCTGACGGCCTTCATCGCCACTGACCGACGACAGCGGCCGGCCGAGCGCGAGATAAGCCAGCGCTTCGGACTGCGAGCTGGCCGGGTTGGACCAGACGTTGACCTGCGGCGAACTGACCCGGCCGCTGATGTCGACGCCGGCGGTGACCGCGCCGACTTCGCGTTCGGCGCGCACGTCGAGGATCGGGTCCGACACCGGGCCGTTGTTCCAGGCCAGACGGCCGCGGGTGATCTGCAGTTTCTGGCCGTAGGCGGTGTAGCGGCCTTCGACGTTGAGCGCGCCGTTCGCGGTCATCTCGCGGCCGGGGCGCGAACGCACCCGCATCTGGCCGCCGAGCTTGCCGTCGAGGCCGAAGCCGTTGAGCTTGACCTGTTCGCCGACCACCAGTGTCAGGTCGAGGTCGAGCGGCGAGGCGCCGGTGTCTTCCGGATCGACCGGGTCGAGCACGACCACGTCTTCGGACACCGATACGCCCTGGTCGAGACGTTCCAGATCGATGCGCGCGGTCGGAATGGTGACCGTGCCGGTGACCTGCAGCGGCTGCTTGGCGGCGTAGCGCACGGTCAGGTCGGGGTTCGCGATCGCATGCAGGTCGCGGGTGTCGGAGGCGAGCACGTTGGTGCCGCGCAGGTTGAGCACCAACGGCGTGTCGTCGCCCTGCCAACCGAGCGTGCCGTCGATGTTCAAGGTGCCTTCGCCGGAGCGCACGCTGCCGGCGATGCGTGCGCTGCCGTCGCTCTGCGCGTCGAGGCGGACGTTGCCGTTCTGCAGGACGATGCCGAGCGCGGGCAGCTCGGTGGTGAACTGGCTCAACTGCGCCTGTCCGCCGAGCAGCGGCTGCGAACGCGTGCCGGCCAGGCTGATGCGGCCTTCCAGACGGCCCTTGGGTTCGACGATGTCGGGCGAGAACATCTCCAGCCAGGTCAGCTCGTCGGTGTCGACCGCGACATTGCCCGACAAGGGCGCATACGCGTCCCAACCGGTGGCGATCTTGGCGTCGATGTGGCCGTCGTCGTTGAAGCCGGCCTTGAGTTCGGCGTTGAGCTTGTTCGGGTCGAAGGTCGCCTTCAGCGACAAGGCGTTGTAGCGCAGCAGTTCGCGGCGCGCGCGCTCGCTGAACTTGAGGCCGCCGCCGGCCGAGCTGATCTCGACCTGGCCGCGCCAGCCGTTGCCGACCGGACGCAGTTCGCCGTCGAGCGCGATTTCGCCGCGCAGCAGCCACGGCCGCTTGTCGCTGCGTTCGGGCAGATAGGCTTGGGCCAGCAGCAAAGGCAGCCCCTGCCCCTTGATATCGACACCGCGTCGCGGCCAGTCCGCGCTGGCGCACAGCGAGCCGCCGCTGCTCGAGGCCAGGCAGGCGTTCGTCAACGCGCCATTGCGGCCGTCCCAACGGAACTGCGCAGCCTGCTGCAGACGCCAGGACGCGCCCTTGCTCGGCGTCAGCTGCAGCGACGCCAGCGCGCCTTGCCAGGTCGCGCCGCGCTTGTCGGCGTGGCCGGTCAGTGCGAGCTGGGCGACCTCGCTGTCGGCCTGCGCCTGCAGTTGCAGGGACTCGACCGCGCCGCGCGCATCGACGCTCAGCGACGACAGCGCGATGCCGGCATTGAGATCGCTCGCGCGCACGGCCAGTTCGCCGCCGCGGCCGCGCCAGGGCAGCCGACCCTTGGCGCTGAAACTCGCCGCCGTGTAGTCGCCGTACTTGAGGCCACTGCCGGTCAGGTCGGCGTCGATGTTCGGCGCATCGCGCGCGCCGCTGAGCTTGAGCGTGCCCTTGAAGCTGCCGGCGGTATTCGGCAGCAGATCGTTGAGCTGCAGCGGCGCCAGCTTGGCGTCGAGTTCGATCGTCTGGGCGAGCTTGCCCTTGGCATCGACGCGGCTGCCGCCGAGGGTCAGGTCGACCTCGCCTTCGTAAGCGTCGTCGCTCTTGCCGGGCGCGGCACCGTGCATCGCGAAGCGACCGCGTCCGCCGAGCGGCCGATCGCGCAGACGGCCGCCGAGCCGTTCGGCGTCGACCCGGACCTCCAGGCCGCCGTCGGCGCGGGTGGCACCGGTGCTGGCGAGTTGGCCGTCGACCGCACCCTTCCATTCCGGGGCGAAATAGCCCGGGTCGAAACCCGACAGGTTGGCCTTGAAGTTCCAGCCGAGCGCCGGTGCCCAGACGACGTCGCCGCTGCCGTCGAGCTGGCCGGTCGGCATCTTCGCCTTGAGCGTCTTCAGGCTCATGCGCTGGTCGTCGCCGCGGCCGTCGAACTCGACCGTCGCGGCCTGTTTGTCGCGCAGCAAACGGGCCTTGCCGATCGCGGCCCAGGCCTTGACCGTGCCGGCGAAACCGAGCTCGGCCGTCTCCAGCACGATCGCCGGCGTGGCCGGCGTCTGCGGCGCGCGCGAAGGCTTGGCGATGGCAGCCGCGGTCGCGGTGGTCGCCGCGGGCTGACCGCCCCAGCGCAGATTGCGCGCGTTGACGGCGAACTTGAACTGGCCGTTGTCGGCATCGGTGAAGTCGGCGTGGCCGCGCAGGGTCGCGATGCCGTCGAACAACTGCAGCGCCAACGGCTGCACGTCGAGCACTTGGTCCTTGAGCGAGATCTTCGACGGCAGCACCGTCACCTCCAGATCGCCCTGGCGGAATTCGCCGTTGAGGTCGGCGTTGCCGCCGACACCGCCGGCATCGAAACGCAACGCCATCGGCGTGTCGCTGGGCTTCGCGTCGGGCGAGAGCAACAGGCCGACGTCGAGCGCATCGGCGCGCGCGCGCAGCTGCCAGCGCGGATCGTCCTTGCCGCGCAGAGTCAGGCTCGCGCGCACCGGGCCGGGTGCGGCGCCGGCGATGGCGACATCCATGCGCGACAGATCGCCGCGCGCGACCAGGCCCAGCCGCGGCGGCGTGCGCCCCGGCGCGCTCGGCAACACCACGGTCGCAACCACGTCGGTCTTGAAGTCGTTGCGCGGTTCGTACTCGCCGTGCACGGTGAAACGGCCGCGGTCGGTCACTGCCTCGAGTTTCTCGACATGCAGCTTGCCCGAGTGCGCATCGAGTCCGGCGCGCAGGCGGCTCACGTCGATCAGCGGCTCGCCTTCCTGGCTGAGCTTGAACCCATCGATGCGCACATCGTCGGCCTGCAAGGCCAGCGGCGGTTCGATCTGCGGCAGCACCTCGGGCCAGCTCGGCAATTCGAAGGGCTCGTCGCTCTTGGGCAAGTCGAGGGTGGCGTTCTCGACCTGCAGCGCGTCCAGGCGCAGCTTGCGGCCGAGCAGGGGCCCCAAGGCCGGATCGACGAAGATGCGCTCGGCGGTGAACACCGTGCCCTTATAAGCGAAGCGCACGCCGCGCAGGGTCAGCGGCCCCGACACCGGCCCCTCGGCCGCGGTCCAGGTGAAGGTCGAATCGGCCGGCAGGCGCGAGACGATCTGCGCCAGCAACAGGTCGCGGCCGGCGATGGTGCTGATCAGCCAATACACGCCGGCCGCGATCAACAGGGTCAACGAGCCGGCGATAAAACTGCTGCGCCAGGCCCAGCGCTTGGCCGCGGCGCGGCGACGCTGGCGGCGTTCGAGCAGCAATTGTTCGGGAGTTTTCGGCGTATCGCTCATGTCGTTGCAGGGTCGTCCTGGCCGCGTGCCTTAGAGATCGGCGCCGATGTTGAGGTACAGCTGGAAACCCGAATCCGGGTCGTCCAGGCCGCGCGCGATGTCGATCCGCAAGGGGCCGACCGGCGAGCGCCAACGTACGCCCACGCCGACGCCGGTGCGCAGCTTCGGGGTGTTGTCGAACGCGCTGCCGCTGTCGACGAACACCGCCGCGCCCCAGCTGTCATTGAAATACTGCTCGTACTCGACGCTGCCGGTGACCACGTTCTTGGCGCCGAGCGCGAACGCCTTGCGGCCGTCGATCGCCGGGATGCGCGGGCCGACTTCGCGCCATTCGTAGCCGCGGATGCTGCGGTCGCCACCGGCGTAGAAGCGCAGGGTCGGCGGCATGTCGACCAGGGCGTCGGTGAAGGTGTGGCCGAGTTCGCCGCGGGCGATCAGGCGGCTGCGCGGGCCCAGGCCCTTGTACCAGCGCGCGGTCGTGTGCAGTTGCAGGAAGTTCGCATCCGAACCGACGCTTTCCAGGCCGCCGCGCAGCATCGCGGTGGCGGCGATGCCGTTGCGCGGATACAAACGGTCGTCGGCATCGACGTACTCGACCCGGAACGAGGGATACAGAAAGGTAGCCGAACGGTATTCGACCGGCGTGGTCGGATCGTCGTCGTCCTCGTCGGCATAGGCCCAGCGCTCGCGCAGGCCGTGCACCGAGGCGGTGGCGGTCCAGCGCTGGTTGATCTTGCCGCTGCGGCTGGCGACCAGTTCGATGCGGCGCGAGTCGATGTAGTCGGTCTGCTCGTCGGTGCCTTGCAGGCTGAAGGTGTACCAGCCGTCGAGCCAGGCGAAAGCCGGGATGCGGTATTGCAGGGTCGCGGTCTTGCGGCGCTCGGCGAAATCGACCTGGGCCAGGGCCTTGTGGCCGCGGTCGTTGAGATAACGCCGTTCCAGGCCCAGGCGCACACCGGCGCCGCTGTCGGTGCCGTAGCTCAGGCCGGCGGTGTAGATGCTGCGCTTGGCCGGGGTCAGGATGACCTTGACCGGCACTTGGCCGTCGACCGCCTGGTCCGGCTGCGGTTCGATGTCGATGCTGGCGAAATAATCCAGCCGCGACAGCGACTCGCGGAAGCGGTCGAGCTTGCCTTGGTGGTAGTAGCTGCCCTGCTCCCAGTACACCAGGCGCTCGAGCAGGCTGTCGCGGATGATCCGCTTGGGCGTCTGCTCGAAGGTGATCGGGCCCATGTCGTAGCGCTGGCCGCTGGTCCAGACCAGGTCGATGTCGGCGGCATGCTCCGCCCGGGTCACTTCCACCCGCCGCGCCGAGAAATCCGCATCGAAGTAGCCACGTTCGGCGAGACGCCGGGTGATCTTGGTCTTGCTGGCCTCGTACAGCTCGTGATTGAAGACCTGGTCCGGGCCGGGCCGGAAGGCCTCGAGGTCCTGGTTGAGGTAACGGTCGTCGCTGCCGGCGCCGAGGATGGCGATGTCGGAGCGCCGCACCTTGACCGGTTCGCCCTTGTCGATGGTCAGGGTGACGGTGATCGGCACCGAGGGGGTTGCGGCCGAGGCGGCCGGTGCGGCCGGGTCCTGGGACGAGGCGCCTCGGGCGGACGGGTCTTCGGCGGTGCCGGCGTCGGCCGGGCTCGCTTCAGCCTGGGTGGCCTCGGCCGGGGTGGCTTCGGCCGGGCTGGTGTCGGCCGGCAGGGCTGGATCGCGGCGGCGGGTGCCGCGGGAATCCTCGACCTTGATCGTCGGCGAGTAGTAGCCGAACGGTTCCAGGGCCTCGCGGGCCTCGTTCTCGGCCTCGCGCAGCAGATAACCCAGGCGGCGCCCGGACACGTCCTTGCCGATCGTATCGACCAGGGACAGGGAAACGCGGACGTTTTGGGTCATGGCCTCATCGAGGCCGACGATCTCGACTTTGCCGACTTTGGCCGCCCGGGCCGTGCCGGCGGCTCCAAGTACCAGGGCGACGGCGAAAAAAAGGCGGGGGATCAATGGCATAGCGGTCAGGATAACCGGTAAAGGCTTGTATTGCTTACGTATTTTGTTCAGCCACTTTGCACATTCGTTGCATCTGACGTTAAGAAGTCGTAATTTCGGCCTCGGGGGAACTGACCGCATGCGCTGGGGGCTGCGCGGCGGGCTCATCGGGGTCTCCTAGAAAACAGCCAATCCACCACTCCCACCTATAGGGAAGTCACACGGTAGGGAAGCAATGTCACTGCATATTTCAGGAGTCCACTTCGTGAACAGAAAAATACTCACCACTGCTGTTTGCACCGCACTGGTCGGCGTCGTCGCGCCCGCCTATGCACAGCAGGCGGAAACGGCTTCGAATGAAGACGTCACCAAGATCGAAACCGTTACCGTTACCGGTTCGCGCATCTCCAACCCGAACGTCGTCTCCCCGGCCCCGGTCAGCATCCTGACCGCCGAAGACATCAAGGCGACCGGCGCGATCAACATCGGCGACCTGCTGACGACGATGCCGCAGCTGGCCACCACGTTCACGATGGGCAACTCCGGCCGCTTCATCGGCACCGCCGGCGTGGCCATGCAGGATCTGCGCAACCTCGGCACCGCCCGCACCCTGGTGCTGGTCAACGGTCGCCGCATGGTCGGCGCGTCCGCCGGCACCTCGGCCGTCGACACCAACCTGATCCCGGCCGACTGGGTCGAGCGCGTCGAAATCATCACCGGCGGCGCTTCGGCGGTGTACGGCGCCGACGCCGTCTCCGGCGTGGTCAACTTCATCCTCAAGAAGAAGTTCGAAGGCGCCAACCTGCACGCGCAGATCGGCGACAGCCAGCACGGCAGCTTCGGCAAGGAATTCATCTCGCTGACCGGCGGCTGGAACTTCGCCGAAGACCGCGGCAACGTCGCGCTGTCGTTCGAGCACAGCCAGCAGGACCGCCTGATGTTCGGCGACCGCTTCGGCAAGCAGGCCTATCGCGCCATCCGTTCGCCCGGCAGCGGCTTCGACAACACCCTGCTGCCGAATGCCGGCAACTACACCATCACCAATGCCGGCACCTTCTCGCTGGGCAGCAACTTCCTGCCGGAACTGCGCTACACCTTCGACCCGAACGGCCAGGTGCGCAAGCAGCGCTTCGACGGTCCGTTCGACCGCGACAGCCCGACCCTGCGCAATACCAACGCCACCTGCCAGAACTGCGACCGCCTCGACGGCAACCAGGACCTGCAGATCCAGCCGCAGTACAAGCGCGACACCGTCAGCGCCGTCGCCGGCTTCGACCTGAACCAGGATCACCGCCTGTACTTCGAAGGCATGTACAGCAAGGTCCACAGCAAGTCGTACTTCTCGCCGGCGTTCGGCGCGACCGGCAATCCGCACATCATCGAACGCGATAACGCCTACGTGACGCCGGAACTGTTGGCCCTGATGGGCGCTCGCCAGTCCATTCGCGTCGGACGTAACGACGCCGATGCCGGCTCGCGCGGCGAAGACACCGACCGCCAGACCGCCCGCGTGGTGTTCGGCGCCGAAGGCGCGCTGACCAGCGACTGGCTGTACGACGTGTCGGTCAACTACGGCCGCACCCACGAGCGCCGCCGCAACCTCAACAACCGCCACATGGAGCGCTTCTACGCGGGTCTGGACGCGGTCAAGGACGCCAACGGCAATATCGTCTGCCGTTCCAAGATCGATCCCGGCCACACCAATCTGGCGCTGGATTTCAACCAGGGCTACGGCGAAGTGTCGCCTGAAGTCGCCGCTTCCTGCATTCCGTTCTCGATCTTCGGCGAAGGCGCGATCAGCCCGGCCGCCGCCAACTGGTTCAACGTCACCACGATCTCCAAGGCGCGCCTGACCCAGTTCGTGGCCGGCGGTTCGCTGACCAACAACAACCTGTTCGAGCTCAAGGCCGGCCCGGTCAGCTTCGGCACCGGCGTCGAATACCGTCGCGAAACCAGCCGTTCGATCAACGATCCGCTGGACATCGCCGGCGAGACGTTCCTCAACGCCATCCCGAACTCCGGCGGCAGCTACAACGTCCGCGAAATCTGGGCCGAAGTCGCGGTGCCGTTGCTGGCCGACCTGCCGGCGATCAAGAGCCTGACCGTCGGCGCCGCTGGCCGTTACTCCAAGTACGACACCATCGGCGGCACCAAGGCCTGGCGTTACAACCTGGACTGGGCGATCAACGACAGCCTGCGCGTCCGCGGCAACATGTCGGCCGCCGTGCGTGCGCCGAACATCGACGAGCTGTTCGGCGGCCAGTCGCAGAACTTCGGTTTCGTCAACGATCCTTGCGATCCGATCAACACCCGTAACGCCAAGGACCCGGCCGTGCGCGCCCGCAACTGCGCCGCCCTCGGCCTGGCACCCGACTTCCAAGACACCTTCTCGGCCACCAACGAAGGCCTGTCGGGCAGCAACCCGGATCTCGACCCGGAAACCGGCCGCAGCTGGACCGCGGGTTTCGTGTTCACCCCGACCTTCCTGGAAGGCTTCGGCATGAACGTGGACTACTGGGAAATCAAGATCATCGACTCCATCACGGCGCCGACCTTCCAGGAGACCGCCGACCGTTGCGTCGATAACCCGAACGGCATCGACAACATCTACTGCCGCAACACCCAGCGCGGTCCCGACGGCCAGATCAGCTTCCTGACCTCGATCAACCAGAACATCGCCGCCACCACCACCGACGGTATCGACCTCGGCATGTACTACAGCCACCCGCTGTGGGGCGGCCGCATGCGTTGGGACCTCAACGCCACCAAGGTGCTGGGTTACACCGACTATCCGTTCCAGGAAGACAAGGACGAGACGGTCGACCAGAACAAGACCCTGGGCTTCCCGGAATGGAAGGCCACCGTTCGCGCGGCCTACATGCGCGACAACTGGGACGTGAACTGGAGCACCCGCTTCGCCGACGGCGGCCTGCGCGTGACCAACGCCAGCTACCGTACGAACCCGACCTCGACCACGCCGATCAAGGCCGGTTCGGGCGTGTTCCACGACGTGCGCGGCAGCTACACGATCAAGGACAGCGGCTGGCAGATCTACGGCGGCGTGACCAACCTGTTCGACTCCGACCCGCCGGTCAACCTGTTCGGCACCGGCTTCGGCTCGGGTCTGTACGACTCGATCGGCCGCGCCTACTACCTCGGCGTGAACTACAAGTTCTTCTGAGTTCGACTAAGGAACTTGCAGCGTGAAACAAAGGAGCCGGCGCAAGCCGGCTCCTTTTTCATGGGCACTCGAAACAGAGCCGAGGCAGCCGATTCGTCTGTCGCACGACCTCGGGTCAGATGAGTCGCGACTGCAGCCTAGCCGAAGGCAACAAAAAGGCCGGCTTGCGCCGGCCTTTCGCTTTCTGCGATATGCCCGAACTCAGATCGACAGATGCTCGATCGCGGCGACGCTGCCGAGGCGGTCGGACAAGCGCTTGAGCAGCGCCAGACGGTTGTTGCGTACGTCGAGGTCGTCGACGTTGACCATCACGTGGGTGAAGAAGGCATCGACCTGCGGACGCAGGCGGGCCAGGCGACCGAGCACGGCGACGTAGTCGCGCTGCGCCAACAAGGGATCGGTATCGGCGATCGCGGTGTCGACGACTTCGGCCAGCTCGCGCTCGGCGCTCTCGACGAAACGCGCCGGGTCGATCGCGGTCGGCAGGTCGCCGTCGACCTTCTTAAGGATGTTGCGGATGCGCTTGTTCGCCGCGGCCAGCGCTTCGGCTTCGGGCAGCTTGGCGAATTCGGCGATGGCCTTGAGGCGGCGGTCGAAGTCGGGCAGCTTGGCCAGTTGCATCGCGGCGACAGCGTCGAACTGCTGCGCGGGCACGCTTTGGTCGGTGTAGTAGCTGCGCAGGCGCTCGATGATGAACTCATAGAGTTCTTCGCCCTTGGGCCGCACGCTCGCACCGCCCTGCGCCTTGTCTCCGACGTTGACGCCCTGCTTCTTCGCGTCTTCGACGATCTGCAGCTTCTTGCGCGCTTCTTCCGTCGCGATGGCGATGCTGGCCGCCGCAATCGCGTCTTCCAGCGCCGCGTCGAGCGACAAACCGATATCACCCTCGATCAGCGTGCGCGCCAGGCCCAGCGCATTGCGACGCAAACTGAAAGGATCCTTGTTGCCGGTCGGCTTCAAACCCGCGGCGAACCCGCCCGCCAAGGTATCCAGACGCTCGGCGATCGCGACCACCTGCCCCAGTTTGGACGGCGCGATCGCATCGCCGGCGAAACGCGGCATATAGGCCTCGTCGATCGCCGCGGCCACTTCGGCCGATTCGTTCGCCGCCTTGGCGTAGTAACGGCCGGCGATGCCCTGCAGTTCCGGGAACTCGTTGACCATGCGCGACTGCAGGTCGTTCTTCGACAGCTCCGCGGCGCGGCGCGCCTGTGCGGGGTCGACGCCGGCCGCCGGCGCGATCGCCTCGGCCAGGGCGGCGATGCGCGCGACCTTGTCGGCCACGCTGCCGAGTTTGGCCTGGTAGGTGACCGTATTCAGGCCCTCGCCCATCGACTCCAGGCCTTGCTTCAGGTCTTCGTCGAAGAAGAACTTGGCGTCGGCGAAGCGCGGGCGGATCACCCGCTCGTAGCCCTTGCGCACTTCGGCTTCGTTCTTGGACTGGATGTTGGCGATGCCGATGAAACGCTCGGTCAGCTGGCCTTGTGCGTCGAGCACCGGGAAGAATTTCTGGTTGGCTTCCATGGTCGCGATCAAGGCTTCCTGCGGCACGGCGAGGAACTCGCGCTCGAAGCCGCAGGCGATGGCGACCGGCCATTCGGTCAAACCGTTGACCTCTTCGAGGATGCCCTCGTCGATGCGCGCCTGGCCGCCGGCCTGCTGCGCGGCCGCGGTGACTTCGCGGACGATGCGCTCGCGGCGCTCGTCGGCGTCGACCAGCACGTTCGCGCTGCGCAAAGATTCGACATAGTCCTCGGGCGCGCTGAACCAGACCGGCTTGTCGTGCATGAAGCGGTGGCCGCGGCTCATGCGGTCGCTGCGCACGCCGAGCAGCTCGGCCGGCACCACCTCGGTGCCGAGCAGCAGCACCAGCCAATGCACCGGGCGGGCGAAACCGTAGTCGTGGTCGCCCCAGCGCATCGGCTTGGGAATCGGCATCGCCGCCAGGGCTTCGCGCACGATCTCCGGCAGCAGGCTGGCGGTGTCGGCGCCGGGCTTGGTCGCGCGGTGCACGAAGCGCTCGCCCTTCGCGTCGCTGGTGCGTTCGAGCTGGCTCCAGTCGATGCCGGCCTTCTGGGCGAAACCCTGCAGCGCCTTGGTCGGCTGGCCGTCGGCGTCGAGGGCGATGTTGAGATAAGGACCGAGCACTTCGCTCTTCTGCTCGGGCTGCTGGGTGGCCACGCCGTTGAGGCGCACGGCGAGGCGGCGCGGCGTGTACAGCGGCTTGGCGCCTTCGCGATCGAAGCCGATGCCGCGCTTGTGCAGGCCGTCGAGCACGCCGTCGAAGAAAGCCTGGGCCAAGCCTGGCAGGGCCTTGACCGGCAGTTCCTCGGTGCCCAGTTCGATCAGAAGAGGTTGCGTCGTGCTCATGCGGATGCCTTTGCGTTTTTCGTCTTCGGGGAAGACGCCTCGCGCTTGCTGCGGCGAGGTGGGTGAGTTCGAGCGAGCTGTACTGGTTCGGTGGGAGCTTCGGCGGACTTCGGTCACCGGGCCGGCCCAGCCCCTCCCGCATACGGGAGAGGGGCTTCGGAGGCTTTAAGCGGCTTCGGCTTTCGACGAACGCTTGAGACCGGGGAAACCGAGCTTCTCGCGTTGCGCGTGATAAGCCTCGGCCACGCCCTGGGCGATCTTGCGCACCCGCAGGATGTAGCGCTGGCGTTCGGTCACGCTGATCGCGCGACGCGCATCGAGCAGGTTGAACGAGTGGCTGGCCTTGCAGACCTGGTCGTAGGCCGGCAGCGGCAGGCCGAGTTCGATCAGCTTCGCCGCTTCGGCTTCGCAGGCATCGAAGCGATGGAACAGCTCGGCGACGTCGGCGTGCTCGAAGTTGTAGGCGCTCTGCTCGACTTCGTTCTGGTGGTAGACGTCGCGGTAGGTCACCGGCGTACCGTCCGGACCGTAGGTCCAGACCAGGTCGAACACGTTGTCGACGTTCTGCAGGTACATGCACAGGCGTTCGAGACCGTAGGTGATCTCGCCGAGCACCGGCTTGCACTCCAGGCCGCCGGCCTGCTGGAAATAGGTGAACTGGGTGACTTCCATGCCGTTGAGCCAGACCTCCCAGCCTAGGCCCCAGGCGCCGAGGGTCGGCGATTCCCAGTTGTCCTCGACCAGGCGCAGGTCGTGCACCATCGGGTCGACGCCGAGCGCCTTGAGCGAATCGAAGTACAGCTCGACGATGTTGTCGGGGCTGGGCTTCATCGCCACCTGGTACTGGTAATAGCGCTGCAGGCGGTTCGGGTTGTCGCCGTAGCGGCCGTCGGTGGGGCGGCGGCAAGGCTGGACGTAGGCGGCGTTCCACGGCTCCGGGCCCAGCGCGCGCAGGAAGGTCGCCGGGTGGAAGGTACCGGCGCCGACTTCGAGGTCGAGCGGCTGGATCAGCACGCAGCCCTGTTCAGCCCAGAAGGCGTTCAGGCGCTGGATCATGCTCTGGAAGGTGATCAGCGGGGTCGGGTGGTCGCTCGCGGCCATGGTCTCATCGCAGTGCAGCAAAGCGGGTTAGTATAGCGACGAGCCTTGCGCGCCAGGGCTTTCCCCCTGGTTTCGCACCGTTCCCGCCCGCCGCCACGCCGTGAATCCGCCCTTCCTGATCCTCGAGACCGGCCAGCCGGTCGCCTCCATGCGCCGCCACCGCGGCTTTCCGCATTGGATCCGGGTCGCGGCCGGGCTCGATCGCGACGAAGCGGTGGTGGTCAACGTCGAACACGGCGAGCCGCTGCCGAGCCGCGACGGCTTCGCCGGCGCGATCGTCACCGGCTCGGGCGCGATGGTCACCGACCGCGCCGACTGGAGCGAACGCAGCGCCGCCTGGTTGCGCGAGGCCGCGCACGCGCGCCTGCCGCTGTTCGGCATCTGCTACGGCCATCAGTTGCTCGCCCACGCGCTCGGCGGCGAAGTCGGCAACCACCCGGCCGGCCGCGAGATGGGCACGATCGGCCTGGAGCTGCACGCCAGCGCCGGCGACGACCCCTTGTTCGCCGGCCTGCCTAATCAATTCCCGGCCCAGGCCACGCACCTGCAAACCGTGTTGCGCGCACCCGAGGGCGCCACCGTGCTGGCGCGTTCGGCCCACGACGCCTGCCACGCCTTCCGTTGGGGCGAAAACGCCTGGGGCGTGCAGTTCCATCCCGAATTCAGCGCCACGCACATGCGCGGCTATGTGCGGGCGCGCCAGGACGCGCTGCGCAACGAAGGCCATTGCCCGCGGACCATCGCCGGCAGCGTCAGCGCCACGCCGTTCGCACGGCGCGTGCTGCGGCGTTTCGTCGGCCACGCGCGCGCGCTGCACGGGCGCTGAGCGCCGCGTCCGCGCGGTCGCGGGCCTGCGACCGTCCGGCCTCATTCGTTGCACCGACTTCGTATTCACCGAGCAATACGGCCCCACGGCCAGGATCGATCCGATGACCCCACCGATGCGCAAGGTACCGCTGACCCACGGCGTGCAATGGCTGATCCGCGCGATCAACCTGGGCACGCGCAATCCGCGCGCGATCTTCGGCGCCGCGGTGCTGTTCATGGCGGTGCTGTACCTGCTGGCGCTGGTGCTGGCGACCCCGGCGCGCAGTCTCGCCGGCGCCGCCGACCCCGACATGGCCAGCGTCGCGACCGCGCTGATCCCGATGTTCGTCGCCCTGGTGCTGTTGCTGCCGATCCTGCTGGCCGGCCTGATGCACGTGATCCGCGAAGCCGAGGCCGGACGGCCGACCCGCGCGCGCGATCTGTTCGCGCCGCTGCGCCTGGGCAAGGCCGGTCCGCTCGCGCTGCTGGGCCTGATCCAGATCGCCCTGACCCTGGTCAGCACCGGGCTGGTGGTCTGGCTGGCCGGCCAGGATTACTGGCCGCAGTACCTGGAAATGATGCGCAGCGCGCTCAGCGGCCATGTCACCACCGCGCCGGAACCCGATCACCCGGGCCTGATGATGCTGGTGCAGTTCCTGTTCAACTATTTCAGCAACGCGATCCTGCTGATCTCGGTGCCGCTGATCATGTTCTCCGGGCTGAGCCTGTCGGATGCGGTCAAGCGCAGCGTCAGCGCCTCGCTGTGGAACCTCGGCGCCTATCTGCTCGCGGCGATGCTGTTCGTGCTCGGCGTGGTGGTGTCGGCGGTGCTGGCGAGCGTGATCGCGATCGTGCTGGTGCAGATCGGCAGCCTCATCCACCCGGTGGTCGGCGCCCTGCTCGCCGCCTCGCTGTACCTGGCCTACGGCGCCGTCGTTGTGGTGGTCATGGTCGGCACTTGTTACTACGCCTGGCGCGACGTGTTCGGCCAGGGCGAACAGCCGGTCACGCAGCAGGCCTCATCGACGCCGCGTCCGGGACAGTTGGAAGCCTGACCCACGCTACGGCTGGCGCGCTACAGGCCGCCGGCCTGATACACGGCCGCGTCCATCGTGGCCTGCATCGCGCCGAACAGCCGGACCATCGCGAACAAGGTCGCCGACAGCTGCAGAAACACCCAAGCCCAGCCCCACAGCGGCATGCGCGCGTCGCCGTCGCGTACCACCCGCGCACCGGCCAGGCGGTCGTGCAGGGCGCGGTGTTCGGGTTTCGCCATCGCCAGCAGATGGCCGATATTCAAGCTCAGCCACGACAGACTGCCGCCGAAATAACGCAGGGCGATGCGGCCCGGGTCGAGCGCCTGTCCGTCCATGCCGGTCACGCGCAGGCCCAACGCGCGCTTGCCGGGCGTGGCCTGCCACGGCGACAGCACGAAACCGAGCTCATACACCGCGCCGAGCAGTGCGAAGGCGAGAATCCAGCCGAACACCAGCGCGGTCAACGCGGTCACCGTGGTCGTAGCCGCCGCATGCAGGGCCGGATCGGCGATCAGCCGTTGCGCGAAACCGCCGAAGGACAGGTCGTCGAGCACCGCATCGGCCATCACCTCGGCCGTGCGTGCGGCCATCGCCGCATAGGCCCGCCGGGCCGATTCGGCCAGGGCCAGCCACTGGCCGGCGCCGATGACAGTGGTCGCCGCGGCGACCGCGGCCGCATCCAGCGACCAGGCCGCGTAGCGCGGCCAGAACCCGGCCGGCGCGCTCGCCGGTGCGCTCATCGGTCGCGCGCGTCCCCGGTCGAAGCGTCGTCCTCGTCGTCGCGGCCGCGACGGTCGGAGGCCACCCACTTCGCGGCGATGATGCCGATCTCGTAAAGGATGCACATCGGAATCGCCAGCATCAGCTGCGAGACCACGTCCGGCGGGGTGATCACCGCGGCGATGACGAAGATGCCGACCACCGCGTAACCGCGCGCCTCCTTGAGCTGGGCCGGGGTGACCCAGCCGAGCAGGGCCAGGATCACCAGCGCCACCGGCACTTCGAAGCTGATGCCGAAGGCCAGGAACAGGATCAGCACGAAATCCAGGTAGGCGTTGATGTCGGTCATCATCGCCACCCCAACCGGAGTGACCTTGACCAGGAAGCCGAACACCGACGGCAGCACCAGGAAGAACGCGAACGCGCAGCCGGCGTAGAACAGCACCAGCGCCGACACCAGCAGCGGCAGGGCCAATCGCTTCTCGCGCCGATACAGGCCGGGCGCGACGAAGGCCCAGGCCTGGTACAGCAGCCACGGCATGGTGACCATGAGCGCGGCGAAGAACGCCAGCTTGAGCGGCGCCGAGAACGGCGAGGCGACTTCCACCGCGATCAGCTGGCTGCCGGCCGGCAGCTTGGCCAGCAGCGGCGTCGCCAGGTAGTGATAGAGCTTGTTGGCGAACGGCAGAAAGCCGAGGAAGACGATGATCAGCCCGGTCACGCCGCGCAGCAGGCGTGCGCGCAGTTCGATCAGGTGATCGAGCAGACGCGGTTCGGGCGAGGCATCGTCGCCGGGGCCGCCGGCCTGCGGCGCGCGGGATTCAGCGTCGCTCATCGTTCGGCGTCGGTGTCTTGGAGGAAGGGCGGTAGTCCGGCAAGGCGGCGCTGGCGTAATCGTGGGTCGGCGGTGCGTCTTCGGCCGGGGCCGGAGCGGCCTCGACCGGAGCAGCGTCGGCCGAAGCTTCGGCGGCGTGCGCATCGCCGGAGGCGGTCGCGCCGTCGGCGGCGACCTCCCCGGACTGGCTGGCGGCGGCGCCGACCGGCGCGGCGATGCTGCGGTTCATGGCGTCGACCTCGTCGCGCATGGCCCGGCCGCTGTCGCGCAACTGGCCTTGCACGTCGCGCAAGTCGTCCTGGGCCTGGCGCAGGCTGCGCTTGAGGTCTTCGTCGGCGAGCTCGTTCTCGAGTTCGGACTTGACCGAATACCACTGCGCCCGGGCGCGCCGCACCCACAGACCGGCGAAGCGCGCGGCCTTGGGCAAGCGTTCGGGACCGAGCACGATCAAAGCCACGATCGCGATCACGAAGACTTCCGAGAAGCCTATGTCGAACATGGTCTGGGGCTGGCCTGCGGAAGGGCGGAGCGCGTCGGGGCCGCGAGCGTCAGCGCGGGGTGTGCTCGTCGTTGCGCGAGGACGGCGCCTTGTCGGACGCGTTGTCTTGACGGGTTTCGTCGTTGAGCTGCTGCGTCGGCTTGTCGTCGTCGTGCATGCCCTTCTTGAAGCCCTTCACGGCTTCGCCGACGTCTTTGCCGATGTTGCCCAGACGCTTGGTGCCGAAAACCAGAACGACGATCAGCAGGACGACGACCCAGTGAATCCAACTCATGCTGCCCATGGCGGTGTCCCGTTAAACCCGTTGATAGTGGATGAGAACCTCAAGCCGGCTGGTCCGATCAGCGCGTCCGCGGCCGGCGCGATGTCGCTGCGCGCAACCGGGGCCGTGAGGATACCGCAACCTTTGTAACAGAAG
This sequence comes from Lysobacter antibioticus, assembly GCF_001442535.1. Taxonomy (NCBI): domain Bacteria; kingdom Pseudomonadati; phylum Pseudomonadota; class Gammaproteobacteria; order Lysobacterales; family Lysobacteraceae; genus Lysobacter; species Lysobacter antibioticus. The sequence goes on from NZ_CP013141.1 coordinate 1,310,239, forward strand.
GTTGCGACGCCGGCCGTCCGATACAGATCGACACCGCCCGGCTACGGACAATGAGCCTGCGGTCACGCGCCGGCGCTGGCGAACCGTCATGCCGCCGCCATCGAACCGCAACCGGCAGGCCGATCAGGGCAGCGGTTCGACCTTGGCCGGGTTGGCCGGCACGGTCTCGAACGGCTGCGGCTGGCCCTGAACGGGCTGCGGCTGGGCCGGCTCGGCCGGCGCCAGGCGGGTCCGCGCCGGTGCAGCTTGAGCGGCGGCCGCGGCTTGGGCGGGGGTCACTCCGGATTCCGGATAGACCGTGGCGCCGAGCGCGGGGCGCTGGTCTTCGGCGGTGCGGTTGGCCCGCGCGGTCGCGCTGGCTTCTTCGAGACGGTCGCGGAAATCGACCACGGCCGTGGACGGCTGGCCGTTGGCGCGGCCCTCGAAAATCATGCGCGGGGTGCTGCCTTCGCCGTAGACGGCCTGGTTGGCGTCGTCGTCGATCGACAGCGCGGCGCCGTCGAGGGCGATGCCGGCGAACAGGCCGCGCGCGCGCGACCACGACCAGATCTCGGCCTTGAGCTGGCCGTCGGTGGCGGCCGCGGCGGTGCGGCCGACCGGGCCGGCGGCGACGCTGGCGTCGGCGCCGAGGGTGACCTTGCCGTTGACAATCGAATCCAGGCCGCGATCGCCGCGGAACACCAGCACGATGTCGGAGGACTGCACGCCGGCCTGGAAGCCGAAGCTGCCGCCGGTGAGCTTGACGAAGCTCGGGTTCGACCAGGTGCCATCGGGGTTCTTGACCGAGACCAGGCCATGGCCGCGGCGGCCGCCGACCACCAGGCCGATCTTCAAGGTGTCGGGCACCACGACTATCGCGCGCGCCTCGTCGAACAGCTTGTCGGGAATCGAGGATTCGGGGATCTGCTGGATGTCGCCGAGCACGCGCACCGCATCGCGTGCGCGCTGATCCTCGGTCGGGCCGGCCACGGCGGCGGTGGCGGCGATACCCAGGCTCAGGGCGAGACTCAGACTCAGGACGCGAGGCAAGGAACGGGACATGGGGGACTCCGGCGGACGGCGGAAACAGACATGTTCGCAAGTAGAACATGCTCGGCGCGCTCGACGGTACGTCGCATCGACGCTGCACCGGCTCGACAGCACCGGTTCGTGCAGGTCGCGAACGCGCAGCGGGCACGTTCATCGTAACGGGCCCGATCGCAGGACCGAGCCTTCGACGAGGCTAGCGATTCGGCGATGAATCGTCGCGGAATCGCGGCCGGCTCGCGTGCGCCGCTTGCGGCCCGGTGCGATGGGCGCCGATCAGCGCGGCGGCTTCGACGAGTGCGTCGCGGGATCGAGCAGCCCCGACAGCCAGTGCGCGAGATTCAAGGTGAACTGGTAGTTCCGTTCGGCTCCGGACGCATTCATGCCCATCGGACGCCGTTCCGCGCCTTGCACCTGGGTGGTGAACATCGCCGCTTCGCCGAAGAACGCCGCGCGCCCTTTTCCGACCCGCATCACCGCACCTTGCAGCCAACCGGCGACCGGCACGCGCGCGGTGTCGGCATCGAACCGCCAGGCTTTCTTCGGCATCAACGACACATAGCCCTGCGGCAGGATCAGCAGCGGTTCGGCCTCGGCCGGCGCCTGGAACGCCTGGCCGGTGAAACTGCGCACTTGCGCGACCGATTCGGATTCGTCGCGGCCGCGCACGGCCGCATGCCGGGTCAGGCTGCCTGCATCGACGCGGAACAAACCCGGCTGCTGGAAGATCTGCGCGCGCCGCGCCGGGTCGGCATCGAAGCCGGGCATGGCGAAGCCGTCGTTGAACTTCACCCCGAATGCCGCGGCGAGCCTGGCCGCCGCACCCGCCAGCGGCATGTGATCGGCAATCAGCCACAAGCTTCCGCCCTCACGCACCCAACGCCGGGTCGCGCGGATCTCGGCGGCGCCGAACGCCGATGGGGTCGGATAAGGGTAATCGTCCCATTCGGCGGCACTGGGCTGGGCGTTGGCGATCACCACGATGGCGCACGGCGCCAAGCTGGCACGGGTGAAGGCGCCGCGCAGCGGACGCACCGCATAGCCGTCGCGGCGCAGCAACTCGCCGAAGGACCAGTAACGCCCGTCGAGGGTATGGAAATTATGGTGCGCCTCGTCGACGCACACGCTCGGCCCGCGCCCTGCGGCATAGGCCGGCGAGACGATCGGCGGCCGATAGTCGCGTTCGGGCAGCTGTTGCGCGATCGCCGGCGTGCAGCAGGCCGCGGCAACGACACCCGACCTCAAAACCTTCCCGAACATGCCTTCGTTCTCCCAGGAAACACCGCACGACCACCCGCGGACACTAGCGCGATCCCGTGCGCGGCGGCCACCGCCAGACTCGGCAACGTCCGGACACGGATCGCGTTGACCGGCGCTACGCCGGCACCGTGCTATCGCTGCGATCGAAAACTTCGATCCCGCGGAGATTTCGCTGGCGGGGCGCCGGGTGTCATCCTATGCCCATGCCCGCCACCGCCAGCATCACCGACCGCGACGCCCCCTCCACGGCCGATACCGCCGTGGTCCTGGTCAATCTCGGCACGCCCGATGCGCCGAACACGCGCGCGGTGCGCCGTTATCTGTCCGAATTCCTGCACGACCGCCGCGTCGTCGACATGAGCCGCTGGCTGTGGTGCCCGCTGCTGCATTTCGCCATCCTGCCCCTGCGCAGCGGCAAGGTCGCCAACAAATACGCCAGCGTCTGGCTGCCGGAAGGCTCGCCCTTGGCCGTGCACACGCGCCGACTCGCGCAGGCCGTCCAGCAGGAGTTGCCCGAGGTGCGCCTGCTGCACGCGATGCGTTACGGCCAGCCGTCGTGGAAGCAACTGCTGCTGCGGCTGCAAGCCGAAGGCGTGCGGCGCGTGTTGGCCCTGCCGCTGTATCCGCAGTACTCGACCTCGACCACGGCCTCGGTCGGCGACGTGCTCGGCCGCGCCGAAGGCCTGGCGACGCGCCTGGTCGACCATTACCACGACGATCCGGACTGGGTCGCAGCCGTGGGCGACTCGATCCATCGCCATCGCGCCAACGAAGGCGACGGCGAGCACTTGCTGTTCTCGTTCCACGGCCTGCCGCAACGCTTCGTCGACCAGGGCGACCCGTATGCCCGTCAATGCGAAACCAGCGCGCGCGCCATCGCCGGGGCGCTGAACCTGCCCGACGAGGCCTGGACGCTGAGCTATCAATCGCGCTTCGGCCGCGAGCGCTGGCTGGAACCGTCCACCGCCGGCACCCTGGACGCGCTGGCGGCGCGCGGCATCAAGCGCGTCGACGTGGTCGCGCCGGGATTCGCGGTCGATTGCCTGGAAACCCTGGAAGAGGTCGCGATGATGCTGGCCGAGGATTTCGCCGAACACGGCGGCGAACTGCGCTACGTGCCCTGCCTCAACGAGTCGCCGGCGCATGCCGCGCTGCTGGCCGGCATCGCCCGGCGCGAGCTCGGAGCCTGGGAGCGATGACGGCGTTGCAGGAATTCGCCGTCGACAGCGTGTTCGGCCGCCTGGCCGGCCTGCGCAACGGCCAGGTCGGCGCCCCGCGTCTGCTCGCCCTGCACGGCTGGCTCGACAACGCCGCCAGTTTCGTGCCGATCGCGCCCTGGTTCGAGGGCTTCGACCTGGTCGCCCCGGACCTGCCGGGCCATGGCGCCAGCGCGCATCTGCCGCCGGCCGCCGACTACACCTTGATCACCGCCGCGCGCGCCGCGCTCGCGGTCGCCGACGCCTTGGGCTGGGATCGCTTCCATGTGCTCGGCCATTCGCTCGGCGGCGCCACCGCCAGCGTGGTCGCAGCGGCCACGCCGCAACGGGTCGACCGACTGCTGCTGATCGAAGCCCTGGGCTCGCTGGCCGAACCCGAAGATCGCGTCGCCGCGCGCCTGCGTGAGGCCTTCGCCGGCCAGGCCGCGCTGCTCGGCAAACAGCTACGCGTGTTCGGCGACATCGCCACCGCGGTGCGCGCGCGCATGACCGCCAACAGCCTCAGCGAACCGGTCGCGCGCCTGCTGGTCGAACGCGGCGTGGCGCCGGTGCGCAGCGACGAAAGCCAGGGCGGCTTTATCTGGCGCAGCGATCCGCGCCTGACCCTGACCACGGCGATGCGCATGAGCGAGGCGCAGATGCGCTCGCTGATCGCGGCGATCGAAAGCCCGACCTGCATGGTCTGGGCCGACCCGGCCCAGCCCTACATGCCCGACGCGCTGCGCCGCGAGCGCGCGACCCTGTTGCCGCGCGGCGAGATGCACGTGTTGGCGGGAACGCATCACCTGCATATGGAACAGCCGCGCGACGTCGGCGAGCTGTTCCGCGCCTTCCTCGCCGGCTGAGCGCGTCGGCTGAGCGCGCCGATCAGGCAGCCGGCTGAGCGCCGGCTTATGCGTCCGCAGCGATCAAGCGCCGCAGGCCGGCCTTGAGGCTGCGGCCGGAAGCGCGGAAATACTCGCGCTGATCGCGCCAATCAGGGCAGCGCGCCTCGACTTCGCGCCAGAACGCCCGCGAGTGGTCGGCATGGATCAGATGGCAGAGCTCGTGCACCAGCACGTATTCGAAGGCCGGTGGCGGCGCCAGCACCAGCGACAGGTCCAGCGACAAGGCGCCGTCGGGGGCGAGCGAGCCCCATTGCGAGGACATCACCCGATAGCGCAGCCGCGACGGCGCGCGCGTCAGGCCGGGCAGGTACTTCGGCAGCCAGCGGCCGACGTCGGTGCGCGCCTGGCCTTCGTAGAAATCGCGCAGGGCGCGCTGCAAGGCAGCCGCGTTGACGGCCTCGGGCGCGGCGATCTCGAGTGCGTCTTCGTTCAACTGCAGACGCAGGTAGCGCGCGACCTGCCAGCGCACCGGCAGTTCCGCGCCGCGCAGGGGGATGGTCGCGCTGACATGCGGTTGCAGGCGGGTCGCGTCGCTGTCGGCCTGGGCGATCTGCGCCAGCAGCCAGTCGCCGTGCTCGATCACGAAGCGCTGGCCGGCGATCTCGCTGGCGCGCATCGGCAGGGTCAGGCGCGGACCGCGTTCGTCGACGCTGAGTTTGATCCGGCGCGCACGCGGGTCGCGCACCCGCAAGACCTCGACCACGCGGCCGTTGCCGAGGTCGATGGCGAGGGTTTCGCGCGAGACCGTGCGCGGCGGCGCTTGCGGCTTGCCGGTCAGCAGGCGCAGGAGGCTCGTCATGGGTGGGGGACCGCCATGGGCGAAGCATAACGCCACGGGCGCCGCGACGATGCGGCGGCACGGTGAAACTTCAATGACGACGTGCCAGGACCTTCGACGGGACGGCTCGCTCGACCATCGCGTTCCTTGGAACGCTTTGCGTGCGAATTGATGCGCTCACCCCTCCCGCCAAGCCGGAGAGGGGTCGATGATGCGAGGGCCGGCGTGGATCAGGCCTCGACCTTGGACAGCTTCAGGGCCGATTCCAGCACCCGGAACAGGCGCTTCACTTCCGCGCTCATCAGGGCGAAACGCGCATCGAGTTCGGCGCGCAGGCCGTCGCCTTCGCTGTGTTCGAGCTGGTCCACGGCGCCGTCGAGCAGCTTGAACTTGCGTACCACCAGGTCCTCGCCGATCACGAACGAAACGTGATCGTCCAGGGTCAGCGCCAGGCGCGTGACCTGCTTGCCGGTTTCCAGGTGCTTGGCGATCTCGTCGCTCTCCAGCTCCTGGCGCTGGCACTTGACCACCGCGCCTTGGTCGACCGGGTCGCGCAGTTCGCATTCGTCGCCCAGGCTGATGCCGTCGGGCAATTCCTCGCCGGCGACCCAGCCGGTCAGGATCGAACGCGGCGCGATTTCGGCGTTCAACGGCAGGGCCGGGAAGCTGCCGATGGCGCGGCGGATCTCGCTGATCACGTTCTCGCCGGTCTTGCGGCTGGAGGTGTCGACGATGACCAGGCCGTGTTCGAGGTCGATCATCGCGTCGGTGCGGCTGGGCTTGATGAAGGCGCGCGGCATCAGGTCGACGATCAGCTCGTCCTTGAGGCGCTTGCGGGTGCGCCCGCCGGGCTTGCGGCCTTCCTTCTGCTCGATTTCGGCGAGCTTCTTGGCCAGCATGTCGTTGATCACCGAACCCGGCAGCAGGCGGTCTTCACCGCCCGAGGTCAGCCAGATCGCGTCGCCGATGCGGTTGCTCATCATCGCGTCCTCGGCGTCGCGGCCGAACGGCGAGATGAAACCGCGCGAGGACAGTTCGAGCGGGCCGACCGGCTTGAGCCTGCACTCCTCCAGGCCTTTATCGAGTTCGTCGAGCTTGTGGGTGGTGGGAAAGCGGAAGAAGGTCAGATTGCGAAAGAACATCTAGACGACCGGGAATGGGGAATGGGGAGTGGTGAATCGGTGGCTTGGCGCCGCTTTTGCTCGTCATTCCCGCGCAGGCGGGAATCCAGTGCCTTTCGTGCGAGAACGTTTGAAGTCTCCGGATTCCCGCCTGCGCGGGAATGACGGGCGGCGGAACGGCGCCTCATCCAGCCTGCGCTTGGTTCGTATCGGCCGGCGCTTCGTCCAGCCACACCGGCGCATCGGCGGCCGGCACGCCGCCGGCCTGTCCCAGGCCGAGAAAATCGAACAGCTTCGGATCGCTCAACTGCGACGGACGGATGTCGCCGAGCGCGCGCGAGATGGTTTCGATGCGGCCGGGCGTCTCGCGCTCCCAGGCGTCCATCATCCGCTTGACCTGCTTGCGCTGCAGGTTCTCCTGCGAGCCGCACAGGTTGCAGGGAATGATCGGGAAGCCCTTGATCGCGGCGTAGTCGACGATGTCGTCCTCGCGCACGTAGGCCAGGGGCCGGATCACCACGTGCTTGCCGTCGTCGGACAGCAGCTTGGGCGGCATGCCGCTGAGCTTGGCGTGGAAGAACAGGTTGAGGAAGAAGGTCGCCACCAGGTCGTCGCGGTGGTGGCCCAGGGCGATCTTGGTGAAGCCCTGCTCCTCGGCATAGGTGTAGAGCGCGCCGCGGCGCAGGCGCGAGCACAGCGAACACATGGTCTTGCCCTCGGGCACGACCCGGGTCACCACCGAATAGGTGTCCTGCTCGAGGATCTTGTAGGGCACCCCGATCGATTCGAGGTAGGCCGGCAACACGTGCTCGGGAAAGTCCGGCTGCTTCTGGTCCAGGTTCACCGCGACCAGCTCGAACTTCACCGGCGCCTTCTTCTGCAGCTGCAGGAGAATATCGAGCAGGGTGTAGCTGTCCTTGCCGCCGGACAGACAGACCATGACCTTGTCGTCCTCTTCGATCATGCCGAAATCGGCGATCGCCCGGCCGACCTGATGGCGCAGGCGGGTGGCGAGGCGTTCGCCGTCGTGGCCGCGACGGGCCTCGGTGCGGGCGGGACGGGTCGGTTCGGCGAGGGGCAGGACGATGCTCATGAGGGCGCCAATTCTACGCTACGGGTCGGTGAACACTGCCCGCCCGCCGATCGAAGGGCCGTTGCGGGGCCGATGACGTCGGTCACGGCGGCGCGCTAAGCTGATGCGCATGACCGGAAGCGCCGATCCCGCCGAGACCGCCCGCCAGCTCGCCGAGCTGCGCCTGGAACATCGCGATCTGAACGCGGCCATCGACCGCCTGGGCCTGGACCCGCAGGCCGACGAACTCACGGTCAAGCGCCTGAAGAAGCGCAAGCTCTGGCTCAAGGACTGCATCGCCCGCCTCGAAAGCGCGCTGATTCCCGACGAGCCGGCCTGAGACGATCCGGCTTGAATCGTCGCGGCGGTGCCCTCGCGCATCGACCGCATCGCGGATTACGAATCCGCGCGAGGCGCGGCCTTCACGCTGTGATAGGGTGCGGCCACTCGATCGGCAGACAGCGGCATGGCGAACAAGGACGAACTGGTCCAGACGGCACGCAACCCCTGGTGGCAGGGCGCTGCGGCGTTGGCGCTGGTCGCCGTCGTCGCCACCGCCGCACTCGGCGGCTTCGGCCAGGCCAAGAGCAAGCCCCTGCCGGAGTACAAGGCCGGCCATCGCTATCAGGGCGGCGCCCTCGCGGTGACGCCGTTGCGGGCCTGGGTCGCGCGCTACAAGCCCGGCGGCCGCATCGACGCCTTCAACCCGAAGTCTTACCTGGTGCTGCAGGTCGAAGTCGAAAACCGCACGCCGCGCAGCTTCAGCGCGTTCGGCTACCCGCAGCAGGACCTGATCCTGGTGTCGAGCAAGCGCGAACCGATCCAGTCCGACCTGCTGATGAGGTCCGACGACCACTCCGTCGCCGGCGACCTGCATCCGCGCCTCAAGCAACGCATCGACCTGGTCTGGACCTTGCCGAAAAACTACGTCTACACGCCGCAGGCGACCTTCGGCGTGTTCGCCCGCGCCTATAAGGCCAAGGCCTATCTCAACGACGAAGGCGCCTGGGTCCAGGGCAAGCCCGCCGCCAAGTACGCGATGGCCGTGCAGGACCTGCGCGACCGGGCGGTGGCGCCGTGAGCGCGCCCGCCGCCCCCCGCACCGCCTGGCGCCTGCCGCGCTGGCGCTGGCGCGACGCCCTGTGGATTCTGCTGGCCCTGATCGCGGTGGTCGCCCTGCGCAAGGGCGAGTCCAGCTACGAACAACGCGACACGCCGCTGGTGCAGCACGCGCAAGGCCTGGGCCGGGTCGAAGGCCGCAACTTCGCCGTCGACGTCACCGGCTTCAAGGCCGCGCACGCTTACCTGCTCAAAGGCGACTACAGCCATCCCGAGGACTATCTGCTGCGCACTCCCGGAGTGTGGCTGTCGGTGGTCGCCACGGTCGAAGCGCGCGACCGCAGCGGCTACGTCGGCGCGCAACTGCGCACCCGCGACGGCCTGACCTATGTCGCCTCCAGCCAGGACCGGCCGAAACTCAAGGGCATCAACCTGCGCGAGCGCATGATCGCGCCCGGCCTGCCGGAAAAAGGCGTCTGGTTCTTCGAAGTGCCCGTCGACCGTCTGCAGGGCGCGCATCTGCAGTTCTACTGGGGCAACGGCCTGCCGCGCGGCGGCGACAGCCTGGTCGACGTCGACCTGGGCATCGACGCGGCGCGCGCCCGCAAGCTGATGGCCGAAGCCAAGCCGGTACTGGACCTGCGCCCATGAGTTCCACGCCGATGACGCCCGAACCTTCCGAGCTCGACACCGCCCGCACGGCTCCAGCCGGTTGGTGGCGGCGCAACGCGCTGTGGCTGCTGGGTACCTTGGTGCTCGGTGCCTGGGCGATCTATGCGCCCTACCGCGAGGCCTTGCAGGCCTACCAGAACCGTCATCCCTCGCACGCCATCGACGTGCGCAAGGGCGAGTGGGCGCAGTACGAAGGCGCGCGTTGGCGCCTGGTCTCGGCCGAAGCCCTGGCCCCGCGCGACCCGCGCATCGGCGGCCCCTTGCGCAAGGACGCCGGGGTATTGCTGCTGCAGTTCGAAGTGATCGCCGATTCCGGCACCCAGGCCAAGGCCCTCGACCTGTGCAAGGGCCAGGTGTCCGACGCGCAAGGCCGGCTATGGGACGCGAACCCGATCGGTCTGCCGCGGCTGAGCGGCGCCAAGCTGCCGAACACCTGCGGCAGCGGTTACGACGCGCAATACAAATCGATCATCGCCCTCCCGGGCCGCCCGTTCCGCTTCCAGCACGCGTATCTGTTGCCGCGTACGCAGCGACTGGAAGGATTGCAGGCGCGGATCGACTTGCGTAATTCGCAGACTTCGAAGGGCCGCTATCTGCGCTTCACGCTGTGACCGGCACGGCTTTGCGCCGGATCCACACAAGCTCGCATTGACCCATCCGGGCCCGGCTTCTGTAGGAGCGGCGTCCTACTGGATTTGCTTCGGTCATAAGCCGCGACCGCGCCGCCCCGATCTCGCGTCGTCACCTCCCGCGGCCCAGGCTCCTAGGTAGGAGTGGCGCGAGCCGCGACAACGCAGGTTCCGATCGTTGTCGGTCGCGATGGGCGCCGCGGCGCTATTGCTATTCCTGTTGCTATTGCCGTTGCCGTTGCCGTTGCCGTTGCCGTTGCCGGATTTTGATCTGCTTTGCCGCTTTACCGGTCAAGTGGAGACCCGGAGGGCGCCGCACAGGACGTGCGGCGTTTTCCGATAAGACAGGGATGTCTTATCGGAAAATCCCGGCGCACGCATCGCACTCGTGGCCTGTGCCCTTGCAAGGAAGGCCTTTTCTTTGGTTAGCTTTCTTTTGGGCCAGCAAAAGAAAGTAACCCGGCCGCGTTAGCGGACGGAAGCTTTGCTCTTGCTTGAGGCTTGTTGCTTCTTGCGAAGCAAGATCAAACGCCAAAAGCTTCCGCCACTAAAGCGGCGGGTTACTTTCTTTTGTCATAAGCAACAAAAGAAAGGTAACCAAAGAAAAATGCTTCTTTTTGAATCACAAGCCCGCACGATCGGTGCCTCCGCAGGGATTTTTCATACGGGACATCCCTGTCCCGATGAAAAACGGCGCGCATCCCTGCGCGCCGCCCTTCGGGTCTCCTATGGCCTTCGCGAGTGCTGTGCGGCGCACGGCAACAGCGAAGCAACAGCAACAGCAACAGCCAAGCAACGGCCGAGACTCAGGCCGCCCGCGGCAACCTCGCAATCGCCCGATCGAAGGTCGCTGCCAGCAACACCACTCGCAACACGTCGGTGAAAAACGAGGTGCGGAACGACAACGGGGTGTTGAGGAACACCGCCAAAGGTTGGCCGACGACGTTCTGCCATTCCGGGTCCTTCGGGCCGACCACATGTTCCATCAAGCGCCACGACCACGAGTCGATGTACGACAACAGCTGCCAGCACACGCACAGCGTCAGCAACGCCGGCAGGCCGGCGCGCAAGACCAGGCGCAGGCTGTTGACCACCGGCACGCCCTTGCTGGTCCAACCGGCGCTGGCCTTGTCGGCCAACATGCGCAAGCTGAAATGCATCGACTTGAAGCGTGCGCTGACCTTGCCGAAGGTTTCGTCGGCGCCGTCGAGGCGCTGCGCCCGGCGCAGGTCGATGCCGTAGATGATCGCGGTGATCGCCAGCCAGATCAGCGGCAGCACCACCGCACCGGCAGCGGTGCCGACGAAGTCCCAGACCGGCACGATGCCCTTCTTGGCCGGGGTCAGCAGCTTGAACGCCGACATGGGGTCGTCCCACCACTGGGTCACGGCGGCATAGACCACCCGCTCGTGCCACCAGTCCTTCAGACCGTTCATGACCTGCGCGATGGCGGCCACACCGACGAATACCCAGTAGGCTTCGCAACTGGTCGCGACCACATTCCACAGCGCATGCCCGGTGGCTTCGGCGCGGCGTTTGCTGAACCAGCGCACCGCCCAGGCCACCGCAAGCGCGATCCACAAGCCCTTGAGCTTGAGCACCTCGTTGAGGTTTTCCTTTTCCCAGACGCTGAAGATGTAGGCGGTGCGGAAGTTGCGGCGCAGGTCTTCGAGCAGGCCCCAACCGGCGTAGTAGGCGAAGAACGGCAGCATCGCGATGGCCAGCGCGGTGATCCACTGCTTGCGCACCGCCGCCGTATCCGGCGTGGTCGCACCGCCGGCGAGCATCGGCAACGACGGCCGCAGCGACTGGAACATCAGGATGGTCCCGGCGAGCTGGGTCACGATCAGCACCGACAGCACCGCGAACGACAACAGCACCGAGCGCTCACCGAGCTTGACCGCCAGCCCCATCAACAGGTCGTAGCAGACCCGCTGGGCGAAGAACCAGAACGCCAGCGCCGGCCAGTGGCGCCAAAGCAGACGTGCGGAGAGCAACGGGATCTCGAGCCATGGACCGCCCCGGACCGACACGTCGGCACCGGAGTCGGCGGTAGATACGGGAGAGGCCGACAGAGTCGGCGTGGACAGCACGGACGTGGACATCGACGGCAGCCGGACGGGAACGCAGCGATGGTACCCGTCCGCGGTCACGGTTTGCAGTGACCGGGGTCAGGAGCCGCTCAACCGGGCAGGAGCTTGATCGCGGCCTGTGCCGCTCGCGGCTTCTGCTCCTGTGAGCATCACGGCCCCGATCAATGACGTCGGGCCGTCTTCTCTGCGCGTCCCTGGATCGCGGCTTGCGCTGCTCCTACCCTGGAGCCGCTGCTATTGCCGCTGCTATTGCCGTTGCCGTTGCCGTTGCCGTTGCCGTTGCCGTTGCCGTTGCCGTTGCCGTTGCCGTTGCCGTTGCCGTAAATATTCTGCTGTAGCTGTGCGCCGTCATGCGCTCGCGAAGGCGATCGAAGACCCGCAGGGATGCGGGCCGTTTTTCATCGGGACAGGGATGTCCCGTATGAAAAATCCCTGCGTCGGCACCGCTCGTGCGGGCTGGTGATTCAAAGAAAAGCATTTTTCTTTGGTTACCTTTCTTTTGTTGCTTATGACAAAAGAAAGTAACCCGCCGCTTTAGTGGCGGAAGCTTTTGGCGTTTGATCCTGGTCGTGCTTCTGAGAAGCTTCAAGCTAGAGCAAAGCTTCCGTCCGCTGACGCGGCCGGGTTACTTTCTTTTGCTGGCCCAAAAGAAAGCTAACCAAAGAAAAGGCCTTCCTTGACGGAGCTCCCCTGCGAGTTCGTAGCGTGCGCGGGGATTTTCCGATAAGACATCCTTGTCTTATCGGAAAACGGCGCACGTCCTGTGCGCCGCCCTCCGGGTCTACGGTTGCATCGCAAGTTCGAAACTGCGCCAAGCTTTCACGGCAACGGCGTCGCGGCTCACGCCGCTCCTACAGGGGGAGCGAAACCCAGAGGGACATGCGAGAGAGCCGGTGGCGAACTCAAGCGTCCGCAGCGGTCTTCGTCTCCGGCTTCGCCGCCATCTCCGGGCTGATCTTCTCGATCGTATGCCGCAACTCGCGGCCCAGAATGACCTTGGCGTCCTTCGCCCAGGCGTCCAGGCGCTGGTCGAACGTCAGCTTGCCCTGGCTGTCCGGCCACACCAGCTTGAGCTCGCGCAGTTTCTGGATGAAGCCGCGGAACAGGGTCTTGTCGAAAAACTCGGGCGCTGCCGGCGCGTACAGCAGCGACAGGCGCTGGGCGGCGAGCTGGCACAGGCTTTCGAGTTCGCCGGCCGACATGGTGCCGGGGCCGTTCTTCACCAGCACCGAAATGGCGATGTAGTAGCGCTCGAAGGCCTGCTGCAAGGAATGGCCGATCGCGCGCAGACGGAACACTTCGTCGGTCTGGCCGGCGTTGCGGGCGAGGATGCCGCCGTCGTCGTCGCTGACCCGTTCGAGCAGGCCGGAACGGACGAACACGTCGACCGTGCGCACCAGGCGTTCGGCGAATTCGTCCTCGCTCCACGGCAGGAACAACTCGGCCTGCAGGAACGGATACACGCTGCGGCCCAGGCGCAACACGCCGGCCAGGCTCATGCGGCGGTTGTGCTGGAAGCAGCAGGCGATCCACGAGGCCGCGGTGAACAGGTGCAGCACGTTGTTGCGGAAATAGCTCAGCAGCACCGCCTTGTCGTCGCCGTCGACGCCGAGCACGTCGCCGAGCGGATGGGCGATGCGTTCGAGCACGTTGATCTCTTCGCCGTGGGCGACGATTTCCTGCGGCGTGTGCGGGGTGACGGTGACGCGGTCGGAATACGGCAGCTCGGCCAGCAAAGTCTTGGACAGGGCGATCTGCGCAAGCAGGTCGGCCTCGCCCATCGCGTGCTTGGGCGTCGACAGCAAGGCCAGTGCAAGCAGATTAATCGGGTTGACGTCGGCGGCACGGTTGACGTTGACCTGGATCTGCTCGGCCACCGCATCCACGGTCGCCGACAGCCAGCTCGGCTTGTCTTCTTCGTCGAGCGGACGGCCGTCCCACTCGGGTGCGTGCAGGGCAAGCATGTCGTTGAGCCGGATCGGCTCGCCGAAATTCACCACCACTTGGCCGTAGTTGGAGCGCAGCACTTTGGGGATGCCCCACAGCAGCTGCCAGATCGATTCTTTTTCCTTCGGCTTGCCGGACAACTCGTCGAGGTAGCTGTTGCCCTCCATGAGCTTTTCGTAGCCGACGTAGATGGGCTGGAACAGCACCGGGCGGGTCGGCTGGCGCAGGAAGCCGCGCACCGTCATCACGATCATGCCGCCCTTCGGCGGCAGCAGACGGCCGGTGCGCGAACGCCCGCCTTCGATGAAGTACTCGATCGAATAGCCGCCCGAAACCAGTTGCGCGACGTACTCGCTGAGGATCGCCGAGTACAGCGCGCTGCCGCGGATGCTGCGGCGGATGAAGAAGGCGCCGCCCTTGCGCAGGATGCTGCCGACCACCGGCAGGTTGAGGTTGATGCCGGCGACGATGTGCGGCGGCACGATGCCCTTGGTGTAGAGCAGGTAGCTCAGCAGCAGGTAGTCCATGTGGCTGCGATGGCAAGGCACGTAGACGACTTCGTGGCCGGGCGCGTCCTGCTTGAGCTGGTCGAGGTGATGCACCAGCACGCCGCGGTAGATGCGGTTCCACACCGGGGTCAGGATGAAGCTCAGCGAGCGCACCACCGGATGCGAATAGTCGGCGGCGATCTCGTAGGCCATGGCGTGGGCTTTCTTCCACGCTTCGGTGCTGTTGCTGCTGTCGCGACGGGCCTGGTCGGCGATGGCGTCCTTGACCGGTTCGGAAGCGAGCACGCGGTCGATCAGCATGCGCCGGGTCGACAGGTCGGGGCCGATCACCGCCGCGCGGATGCGGCGGAAGTGGGTGCGCAGCACGCGCGAGAGCTTGCGCACGGTGCGTTCGGACGGCAGGCCTTCGTCGACGATGCCGCGCAGCGACACCGGCGGCGAGAACCGCACCGTGGTGTGGCGGCCGTTGAGGGCGATCGCGAGCAGGCGGCGGAAGCGGCCGACCAGGGTCCAGTTTTCCGAGAACAACACCGAGAACCAACCGCTGCTGCGGTCCGGCGCACGGCCGACGAAGATCGACACCGGCACCAGTTGCACGTCGAGCGCGGGGTCGTTGCGGTGCGCATCGAGCAGGCGCGCGAGCGAACCGGAGTGGGTCTTGGCCGAGGGCGGACCGGACGGCGCCAAAGTGCCGGCATGGCGCCGCGACAGCGCGACATAGGCGCGCTTGCGGCCGAGCGGGTCGCCCGGCAGCGGTTGCAGCGGCGACGGCAGGCCGCTCTCGCGGCAGGCGCGCTCCAGGATCAGCGCGTTCGACAGGCCGTAGTCTTCGAGTACGTAGCAGACCGGGCGGCCATGCCATTCCTCGGCGATGTGTTCGGACGGCGCCTTCGGCTCGATGCTCAGCGACACCCACGGCGCCATGATCTTGCCGAGCAGGCGCGCCCACCACGGGCGGTGCGCCGGCGGCGCGCCCGGACGCGACTCGCCGACAGCCGCAGGCGGCGGGGCGATCGGCAGTTCGGGCTGATCGGGCTCGGGCTCCGGCTCGGCGGGCGCAGGCTCGGGCTGGATCTCGTCGGCGGTTTCGGCGACGCGCTCGCTCATGGATTCGGCTTCGACGGCAGGTTCAACGGTGGACTCGACTGCGGGCTCGAACGCAGGTTCGGCGAGATCGTCGGCGGTCGCATTCGCGCGCTCGTCGGGCGCGACGACCGGTTCGGCATCGACCGGCTCAGCAGGCGCGTGTTCGGCGGAAGGATCCACGGCAGCGGCCGGGTCCGACGCGTCGACCGGCGTACGTGCGGAGTCGGCCGAAGCGGCGTCGGGGAAAGGCAGGGGCGTTTGTTTCGGCATCCCGATCATTATGCCTATTCGGCTTCGACGCGCGCCTGACCTATCGGGCCGCCTGCACCGGGCCGTCCGCACTGGCCCGACAACTCGCCGACCGCCGCGAAACCCCGGCGGAGGCGGGCTCAGCGCGACGGCGCGGGGGTAGCCGGGGCGGTCGCCTGCAACGGCTTGCCCTTGGTCGCGGCATTCACCTGCAGCGGCTTGCCTTCGGCTGCCGCTGGCGGCTCCACCCGCGTCGGCTTCGGCGGTGCCTGCGCTTCGGTCTCGGCGTGGCGCAGCACGTCGCTGAGGTACCAGCGGCCGTCGCGGCGCTCGACCAGAACGTAGGCATCGACCGCTTCGCCAGCGAGCTCGTAACGCAGCCGCACCCGCGCGGTATCGCCGGTCTGCTCGGCCAGGCTGGTCTGCACGCTGGCGAGGGCGGCGTCGAGGTTGAGGCCATAGCCGTTCACGACCTGCTTGAGCCGCTCGACGAAGGGCCCGAGCCGGCGCAGGCTGCGGTCCATGCCGGTACGGGCGAAGGCGTCCGGCGCCGCCAGTCCGGTCGCTCGTGCGGCCGACACCAGTTGCGGAATCGCCACCCGCGCCCGCGCCGAATCGCCGAGCGGCGCCGCCTGCGCCCAGGCACTCATCGCCGCGATCAACTGGGCATGGTGGTCGCGCTCGGTATCGCTGTAGCCGGCCTCGCTGCGCACGTACTGAATCGCGAACAGGCCCATGGTCTTGGCCGCCGAGTGCAGCTCCTTGTCGGCGCCGGCGAACTGGCGACGGTAGGTCGCGACCAGGGTACGTTCGGCGTCCTGCGCGGCCAGCGCGGCGATGAAGCTCGGGAAACGGTCGTCCAGCGGCAGCTCGGTCAGGGGCCAGACCGTGCGGCCTTCGCGCCAGGCCGTCTCGAGGCGGGCATGCAACTGCGGCGGCACGGCATGGCGGGCGTAGGCGGCCAGGTCGTTGCGGCGCAGGTCGGCGACCAACTGGGTCACGGCCTGGGCCGGCAGGGTCGGGATCGGATCGGCAGGCGGCGCTTCGCGCTCGCAGCCGGCCGCCGCCAACAGGGCAACGGTCGACAGCAGCGCGGTGCAGGCGCGTCGGACGATGGACATCGGGTGCGGCTCCCCAGTCGCGGACGGGCATCTTGGCGGCGCACTCCGGCCGACACAAGCCATCCACCCGGGCATCGCCAAGAAAGCACATTAGTTGACGCATTACGTCGACTAGCGCTCATTTTCGGTGTGACGATAAAACTGTGATTTACATCACAAAAATAGATCTGAACAGGCCTTAGCACATATTCGTGACTACGATCACTCTGTGTCCGTTTATGTCCGACTACTGTGCCCTGAATGGCATGTTTTATGCGTTCTTAACAGGCAGATCCGGCAAAAACGCCGGACCGTCAGAGCGCGATTAGCGCAGGAGCACCGATCCATGCGTCTTTCCCCGACCCGTCTGCTCGCAGCCTTACTCGTAGCCGGCATCGCGCCGGCTTACGCCGCCGATGACAGCACCCAGTTCGATGTCACCATCACCATCACCAGCACCTGCGACATCCACACCGTCGCCGCCACCGACGTCAATTTCGGCACCGTCGCCTCGAACGCGACCAACGTCGACCAGCAGGGCCAGCTGACCGTGAACTGCACGCCGGGCACGGCCTATACGATCGCGCTCGACAACGGCCAGAACGGCGCCGACGTCAACAGCCGGGCGATGAGCGACGGCACCAACGAAGTGCCCTATCAGCTCTATCGCGCCGCCGCGCGCGGCGCCGGCGACGTCTGGGGCAGCACCACCGGTGGCGGCGGCAACGTCCTTGCAGGCAGCGGCACGGGTGCGGCCCAGAACCTGCCGGTCTACGGCAGGACGCCGAGCGCCAACTTTCCCGCTGCTACTTACAATGACGTGGTAACCGCCACGGTGACCTACTGACCGGGGAGGGAGAGATGAGCGGCCGCCGGCTCCCGCATGCCGTCCGTGCCGCTCTCGCCATCGCGGCCGTATGGGGCGTGCTCGCGATGGCACCGGCGGTTGCGGCCGGGCTCCAGGTCACGCCCACCTCGCTGACCCTGCAGGCCAAGCAGAGCGCTGACGGGCTGTGGCTCAGCAACACCGGCAGCAAGCCACTGCAGGCCCAGGTCCGGGTGTACCGCTGGACTCAGGAAAACGACCAAGAACGCTACGAAGCCACGCGCGCGCTGGCGATCAGTCCGCCGATGCTGGAACTGGCGCCCGGGGCGCGGCAGTTGCTGCGGGTGATCCGGCTCGGCGCACCGCCCGCCGCCGAAGAAAGTTATCGATTGATCGTCGACGAACTGCCGCCCGGCGATCAGGACCGCCCGGCCGGCCTGCAGTTCGTACTGCGCTATTCGGTGCCGGTGTTCCTCGCTCCGCCGGGGGACGCGGCCCTCGCACCCGAGCTGCGCGCGCAACTGAGCTTCGAAGGCGAACAAGCGCGCCTGAGCGTGCACAACCGCGGCGGCCAGCATGCGCAGCTGGCCGATCTGGTATTCGTCGATGCGCAGGGAGGCCGTCATGCGATCGCGTCGGGCCTGTTCGGTTACGCCCTGGCCGGCCAGCGCATGCGTTGGCCGTTGGCGGCGCCGGCCGAGTTGCTGCGCGGTCCGGGCACGTTCAAGGCGAGGATCAATGGCGAATCGACCGAGCGGACACTGGCGCTGGACCCGCCGGCTCGCTGAAGCCATGTCCGCCGGCCTGCTCCTGGCATCGCCTGCGAGCCATGCGGCGGACCTGCCGCCGTTGATCCTGGCCCGCGCCGGCGAGAGCAATGCCGCCAGCGCACCGCTGCAGCTCTATCTCGAAGTCAGCCTCAACCAGACCGCCTACGGCACGCCGCAGCCGTTCGAGCTGCGCGACGGCCATTTATTCGCCAGCGTCGCCACCCTGCGCCAGATCGGCTTCGTTCTGGAGGGTCGCACCGACGCCGAATCGGTCGCGCCCGACAGCCTGGATGGCGTCAGCGTGCGCTACGACGCTTCGCTGCAACGCGTGGCGATCGATGCGCCGCTGTCGCTGCTGTCGTTGGCGACCACGCGCCTCAACGCACCGGGCACCGACATCCCCACCGCGAGCGCGTCGCCCGGCCTGTTGTTCAACTACGACCTGTACAGCAGCCGCGACGACCACAGCGACAGCACCAGCGCCTTCGCCGAACTGCGCGTGTTCGGCATGGGCCGCGGCGTCTTCAGCCAGACCGCGGTCACCCGCAGCCAACGCAGCGAGGACGAACCGCGGCGGACCGATTCGGTGCGCCTGGACAGCAGTTGGCGCTGGTCCTCGCCGGCCTCGATGCTCAGCGTCAGCGTCGGCGACGTAATCAGCGGCCAGCTCGACTGGACCCGCCCGCTGCGCCTGGGCGGTGTGCGCATCGGCCGCGACTTCGGCCTGCAGCCGTATCGCATTACCACCCCGCTGCCGACCTTCGTCGGCGAAGTTGCGGTGCCGTCGGCGGTGGACCTGTACGTCAACGGCATCCGCCAGTACAGCGGCGAACTGCCGCCGGGGCCGTTCCAGCTCGCGACCATCCCCGGCATCACCGGCGCCGGCAACGCGCAACTGGTCGTCACCGACGCCTTCGGCCGCACCCGCCAACTCGACTTTCCGTTCTATGCCGCGCAACAGCTGCTCGCCAAGGGTTTGTCGGATTGGTCGCTGAGCCTGGGCCTGGTGCGCGAGGACTACGCGTTGCGTTCGTTCGCCTACGGCAGCGAACCGCTCGCCAGCGCCGATCTACGCTACGGCGTCAGCGACAACTTCACCGTCGAGGCGCATGCCGAAGGCGGCGACAGCGTGGTCAACGGCGGGCTCGGCGCGGTCTGGCTGCTCGGCGGCGCCGGCGTATTCAGCGCCTCGCTCGCGCATGGACAGGACCGCAACGACTCCGGCTGGCTGTACGCCGCCGCCTACAACTGGAGCAACGGCCGCTTCAACATCTCCGCCGACACCCAACGCACGCATGGCGAATACCGCGACGTGGCCTCGCGCTATGGCCAAGCCCCGGCGCGGGTCAGCGAACGCGCGGTGGCGAGCTGGAACGACACCCGCCTGGGCAGCTTGGGCCTGAGCTACGTGCGCCTGATCTATCGCGACGAAACCCCGGCCCGCTACGGCAGCGCGACCTGGAGCCGCAACTTCAAGAGCGGCGCGTCGCTGAGCCTGTCGTACAACCAGAACCTGGACCGCTCCGAGGACCGCAACATCTACCTCGGCTTCTCGATGAACTTCGATCGGCAACTGCAACTCAGCGCTTCGCTGCAGCGCAACCGCGGTCGCGACCAGGCCGTACTCGACCTGAGCCGGCCGCTGCCCGGCGACGGCGGCTTCGGCTGGCGCCTGCAGGCGCGCGGCGGCGACGGCGAGGAAGGCGGCCTGGCCGAAGCCGGCTGGCTGACTTCGTATGGACGCTACAGCCTCGGCTTCGCGCGTCAGGGCGACGTCGATTACGGCTACGCCAGCGCCAGCGGCTCGCTGGTGTGGATGGGCGGCCATGTCTTCGCCGCGCGCAACGTCAGCGATGCCTTCGCGGTGGTCTCGACCGGCCGCGCCGACGTGCCGGTGCTGCTCGAAAACCGACCGATCGGCCGCACCGACCGCGACGGCATGCTGCTGGTGACGCCGCTCAATGCCTGGCAACGCAACCGCATCGCCATCGACCCGATGGAACTGCCGGCCGACCTGCGCCTGGACCGGGTCGAGGTGCAGGCCACGCCGCAGGACCGTTCCGGCACCTTGGTGCGCTTCGGCATCGAACAAGTGCGCGCCGCGGTGTTGGTGCTGCAGGACGACCACGGCGAGGCCCTGCCGCTCGGCAGCCGCGTGCATCTGGACTCGGACTCGAATTCGGGTGCGAGCGCGGTCGTCGGTTACGACGGCGAGACTTATCTGGACACCTTGCAGGAACTCAACACGGTGCGCGTCGATACCCCCGACGGTTCCTGCAGCGTGCGCTTCGCGTATCCGGCCGGCGGCGGCGTGCCGCGCATCGGCCCCTTGATCTGCCAGAGGCAGGTATCGCCATGAATCGCCTGCACGCCGTAGCGCTGTGCTTGATGTTGATGCTGCCGCTGTTCGCGCGTCCCGCATCGGCAGCGACCACCTGCACCGGCAGCATGACCAATCTGAATTTCGCCGCGACCAGCGGCGGCGTTACCGACGCCACCGCGACGTTCAGCGTGACCTGCAACACCTTCGGCCTGTCCCTGCTCGCCAATGCCAGGGTCAATATGTGCGTGAGCATCTTCAGCGGCACCGATGGAGGCGGCACGCTCAATCCGCGCCGTCTGATCAACACCTTCAGCGATCCAATGAACATGCAGCTCTACACCGACGCCGCACGCACGGCGATATGGGGCGCACGTGGCAACGCCACCGTGCCCAATCCGGTGCTACTGCAATTTACCTACTCCGTACCGGTACTCGGCGGCAGCGAAACACAGAACGTCACCTTGTACGGCCGCATCCCGGCCCAGACCGGGCTCAACGCCGGCACTTACGTCAATCGTTTCACTGCAGCTACCGACACCTTGATCGAGTTCCGCTATGCCGAACAGCTGCTCGGCACCCCGCCGATGCCGGCGTCGTGCACTTCCGGCGGCAGCGCCGGCACCTCCAGCCAATTCCCCTTCACCGTCAACGGCTCGGTGCCGAACAGCTGCACACTCACGCCCAAGCCGGTGCCGAATATGGCCTTCGGCAGCGTGCCCGGCCCGATCACCTCGAACGTCGACCAGACCACCTCGATCGGCCTGGTCTGCAGCGGCCGTACCGCCTGGCAGATCGGCCTCAACAACGGCCTCTACGCCAGCGGCGCGACCCGACGCATGCGCAACGGCGCCGGCCAGTTCGTGGTCTACGAGTTGTATCGCAACAGCCCGCGCACGCAGCGCTGGGGCAACACCCTCGGCAGCGACACCTTGACCGGCACCGGTACCGGCACGTCGCAATCGCTGCCGGTCTACGGCCGTGTCGGCGCGCAAACGCCGAGCATCGGCAGCTACAGCGACACCATCACGGTGACGGTGACGTACTGAATGCATTGCCGATCGATCGCGAGGCGCGCGATGCACGATGTGTGGCCGCAGGATGCGTAAAGGAAAAAAGAAAAAGGAGGCGCGAGGCCTCCTTCAAACCGGCTTGCGCCGGAAGATTACGAGTTGTGGCATGGCCCCGGCTGGCACCGGGATGGGCGCAGCCTAACGCCGCACCAAAGTTAATGCAACACCTGAAGTATTGCGATGTAACTTATTGATTTTAATTGACGGGTAATCGCCAACGCCCCTGAGACTGCGCTCACGGCGCCAGATCGAGCGCGGCGCGCTTGGCCTGGCGACGGGTTTCGCGCGGCTGGCTGAAGTCGTTGTTGAAGGTCATCGCTTCCCACGAGCCGTAGCTCGGGTTCGGCAGCATCCACCAACGTTCGCCGAACCAGTCGCGGTACTGCTGCAGCAAAGCGTCGCGGCCTTCCGGGGTGTTGGCGACCACCTGGACGAAGTCGCCGAGCTGATCGCCGAACTGCATCAGCACGCGGTACTGGCGCCCGGCCAGCAGGCGGCGGCAGTTCTTCTCGCTGCCATTCTGTTCGCAGCCTTCGACCACCGTGCCCAGGCCGAGAAAAACCTGATCGTCGGCGACCGGCAGACCGGCGCTGCGCAGGTTGGCCAAGGTGGCCTCCTTCAGGTGCACGGCGCGGTTGGACAGATAAAGAATCGTGATGCCCTTGGCCTGCGCGGCCTTGGCGAAATCGACCACGCCCGGCAGCGGCTTGGCCTTTTTCTCGGCGACCCAGGCGTCCCAGCTGACCTCGTCGTATTCCTTGCCGTCGCGCACCAGGCGCGCCTGGTAGGGCGAGTTGTCGAGCACGGTTTCGTCGACGTCCATGACCACGGCCGGCTTGAGGCCCTTGACCGGATTGCCGCGCTCGTCGGGTACCAGCGCGTCCCAGTTGGGCTGCTTAAGCGCGGTGTCGAGCTTGTCGGCGGCGGCGCGATAGACCGTCTCAGTCGCGGCGCGATATTCGACCGAACGCTGCATCCACAGCACCGCGTTGAGGTTGTCGTCGGCGCTGGACGCGGCCGGCGCGGCGGCGGGAGCGGCCTTCGTCTCGGCCGGGGCCGCAGGCGCGGGCGCGGCCGGCGGGGCCGTCGGCTTGCAGGCGCTCAGCGCGAGCGCGCAAGCGAGGGCGGTCAGGGCAAAGGCGCGGGTCTGCATGCGCGGACGCTCGGTGGTGGAAAGGCGGGGAGTGTAGGCCCCGCGGCAAAACGCTGTCGATTGCCGGCCCGGCCGCGACGCTCCAGGGCGCGACGGAGGGCTTACCCCAGCGGCCCGCAAGCGACCGCCCGGCCGTTCAGCGGCGCTCGCGCGGCGGCGCCTGGGCGATGCATTCGACTTCGACCTTCGCGCCCAAGGCGAGCCCGGACGCCGCCAAGGCGCTGCGGGCCGGGAACGGCGCGCTGAAATGCTTGCGATAGACCTCGTTGAAGGCCGGCCAGTCGGCGATGTCGGCCAGGAACACCGTGCATTTGACGACATCGCTCATCGAAGCGCCGTGGCGTTCGAGCACTTGGCGAACGTTGCGCAAGGTCTGCTCGGCCTCGGCGGCGATGCCGCCCGGAGCGAGCGCATTGTCGCCGCCGGGCACGGTGCCGATCTGGCCCGACAGGAACAGCAGGTCGCCGCTGCGCACGGCTTCGGAGAACGGCAGCTTGGCCGCGGCCGGATCCGGCGAGCGCAGGAACTCGGGCTTGCGCGCTTCGCCGGCGATGGCGCCGTGCGCGGCGACGGCCAGTAGCAGCGATATCGACAGGGCTAGGCGCATGAGCACTCTCCAGGGTTCGTTCGGTGTCGGAACTGCGGTCGGGGATTCAATGCCGGGATGAGCGACGCCGCGATCGTCGGCGAGCGCGCCGCGCCCTTATGCCGGCACCGGCGCGACCTGCAACGAAACTTGCTTGCTGTTGCCGGCCACCCACTGCGTGCCGACTTCGCCGAAACCGTAGCGCGCATGGAAACGGCTGGAAGCTTCGTTGAACGGCACGATGTAGAACTCGCAGACGACCTGGGCGAAGCCGCGCTCGCGGGCGAACGCGAACAGATCGTCGTAGAGCAGGCCGCCGAGCTTGCGCCCGCGGTGGCTGGCGGCGACGGCGATACGGTCGACGTACAGGAAAGTCGGATAACGCTCGGAGAACCACAGATAGTTCGGGCTGTCGTAATCGGCGCCCTCGCGAAACGCGAGCAGGAACGCGACGACGCGGTCGCCGTCGCAGACCACGCGGTGATACACCGACTGCCGGTCCAGTTCGGCGAGCCGCTGCGCGTCGAGCGGGCTCATCAAGGCCTCGGATTCGAGGTTCAGCGCGAGCACCGCCGGATGATCGGCAGGGGTGACGTTGCGGACGATAAGGGAAGTCATTGCGGCGGTGATCCGAGGTCTGGGAGTGAATGAAGGAACTAGCGAGTAGAAACCAGGAACTACAAGCGAGCAACCAGGAGTGAGACACAGGCCGCTCCCACTCACTCCTCACTCCTCTGGCCTCACTGCTCGCTTCAAGTAGGCGTGCCGACCTCGTCCCACTCCTGCTCGTCGAACCGCAGCAGCCAATTGAGCGCGTAATGGCGCTCGTAGACGATGCTCGGATGCAGATCCGCCGGCGGCGCTTTTTCGTCGAGACGGGCCTGGCGGACCAGCCAATGACGGCGATAGATCGCATCCAGGGCATCGAGCAGTTCCGATACCGGACGCAGCCGGGCCGCGGCGATATGGGCTTCGTCGGCATGTTCGATCGCGATCAGGGCGATCTCGCCGGCATCGCAGATCGCGGTCGGCGGCGGCAGCGCAGCGGTCAGGCCCAGCGCCCACTGCAGCAGCGCCGCGCTTTCGTAGCGCCAGCCGTGATTGGCCCAGGTTTCCTCATCGGGCGTTTCCGCCTCGATGAAGGCGCGTTCGGCCGGCGTCAGCGCGGCGACGCCCGGCCCGAGCTTGAGTGCGATCTCCTGAGCCGACAGCGGGTCGCTGCCCAGCGATTCGGCGCGCACCGCGACCGCGGTCAGCGCCAGCATGCGTCGCATGGTTTCTTCGGGCGTGCGCAGACGCACTTCGCCGGCACCTAGCACCGGCGGCAGATGCGCCGGTACTTGCGCGCCGAGAGCGTGCAGTTCGGCTTCGCTGCGCGCCTTGCGCTCGCGCGCGTCGGCCGGATACGGCAAGGCCGAATCGGCATCGATCGTCGGCTCGCCCTGGCTGACCAGCACTTGCCCGGCCGGATCGCGCACCGAGCCGTCGGGCAGGAAGCAGACGGCATTCGCGGCCTGCGCCCACGAGGCAAGGGCCTCGAACGCGCCGTCCTCGACCTCGAAGCTGTAGTGGCTCTGGACCCGCTGCAGGTGGCGGATCACCGCGAAGGTGCGCGCGTCCATGCCCTCTGCGACCGTACCGAGCACGTAACCGACGAAGCCCTGCAGATGCGGCACCAATTCGGCGTCGCTGCGGTCGCGATAGGCCGGCGGCGCCTTGAGGAAATCGGGAGCCGGCGGCGCGGCGAGCGTGGAGTAGGCGTTGATCAACAGGGCCATGTCGTTGCGCGTTCGTGGACGAGTGCGGCAAGACTAGCCGATTCGGTCGAAATGGGCGCGGCGACGGTTTGCGGTTTGCGCAGGTGGCCGTCATGTTGCGCGCAAGAGCAAATCCCCTGGCGCAGCCGCCAACACGGCTACGTTGAAGCGGCACAGGCGCTTGCCCCCTCTGCAAAGGGGGCGAAGTTTTGCGCGTTCTGTAGTTCCGGAGTTACATCGGCTTGGTGTTGGCACTGGCGTTGTGGCGACTGCCTGCGCCACGTCCAATCCCAGCAGACCCCTTCCCCTTTGGAAAAGGGGGGCCAGGGGGATTTGCTCCTGCCCGCCCCGCCCGCAAAACCCCGTGCCGCTCAGCCGTTTTCCAGCAACGCCTTGATCGCCGCGAACCCCGCGTTCGCGCGCTCGTGCTTGCGCGCGGCGTCGGCGACCGGGTCGGCGCCGTCGCGCTGCAGTTCGGCCGCGGGCAGTTCTTCGATGAAGCGGCTCGGCTTGAGGCGGATGCGTTCGCCCCAGCGTTGGGTCTCGCGCGCATGCGACAGGTACAGCGCTTCCTTCGCGCGGGTGATGCCCACGTACATCAGGCGCCGCTCTTCGTCGAGGCGACCCTCGTCGAGGCTGGCGTCGTGCGGCAGATTGCCGTCCTCGACGCCGACGATGAACACGTAGCGAAACTCCAGTCCCTTGGCCGCGTGCAGGCTCATCAGCCGCACCTGGTTGCCGGCCTCGCCCTTGTCGGCATGCGACAGCAGCGCCAGCTGCGCGGCCAGTTCGCCTGGGCCCGCGCCCTTGCCGCCGTCGAACCAGCCCGACAGTTCGCCGAGATTTTCCTTGCGCCGCTGGAACGAAGCTTCGTCCTTGCACTGAGCGCGGATCGAGGCCAGCAGGCCGCTGCGTTCGGCCAGCACGCCGACCAGTTCGCCGGGGCTGATGCGCTGCGCTTCGTCGCGCAGGAAACGCAGGATCTGCACGAAGCCATCGAGCGCGGTGCCGGCGCGCGGACTGAGCTGTTTGATCGCGTTGATCGATTCGGCCATGCGCGACATCGGCAACTGCGCGTGCTGGGCCATCTCGGCCAGCTTGGCCAGGGTGGTCGCGCCGACCTCGCGCTTAGGCGAGGTCACCGCGCGCAGGAAGGCCGCATCGTCGTCGGGGTTGGCGATCAGGCGCAGCCAGGACAGCGCGTCCTTGACCTCGCCGCGCTCCAGAAACGCGGTGCCGCCGCTGAGGTGATAGGGCACGCGCAGCAACTGCAGCGCCTTCTCCAGCGCGCGGCTTTGGTGGTTGCCGCGGAACAGAATGCAGAAATCGGCCCACATCGCCTGGTTCTTCTGCGCCAGGTACTGAATCTCGGCGGCGACCTTCTCGGCCTCGTGGGCGCTGTCGCGGCATTCCCAGACGCGGATGCGCTCGCCGTCGGCCTGGTCGCTCCACAGGGTCTTGGGATGCTCGTGCGGGTTGTTGGCGATCAACGCGTTGGCCGCGCGCAGCACGCGGTTGCTGCAGCGGTAGTTCTGCTCGAGCTTGATGATCTCCAGGCTCGGATAGTCCTTGCCCAGTTCCAGCAGGTTGTCGGGGTTGGCGCCGCGCCAGGCGTAGATCGACTGGTCGTCGTCGCCCACGCAGGTGAACAGGCCGCGCGGGCCGGCCAGGGCCTTGAGCAAGCGGTACTGGGCGTCGTTGGTGTCCTGGCATTCGTCGACCAGCAGGTAGCCGATGCGTTCGCGCCAAGCCAACTGCACCTCGTTGTCGGCTTCGAGCAACTGCACCGGCAAGCGGATCAGGTCGTCGAAATCGACCGCGTTGAAGGTGGTCAACCGCGCCTGGTACATCTCGTACACCGTCGCCGCCTCGATCTCGCGCGCGCTGCGCGACTCGCGCATGGCTTCGGCGGGCGACAGGCCGGAGTTCTTGGCGCGCGAGATCAGGTTGCGCATCTCGTCGATCACGTCGGGCTTGCTGCCGGCCGGCAGCAGGTCCTTGATCTGGGCGTTGCTGTCGTCGCTGTCGAACACGCTGAAGCCGCGGCGCAGGCCGAGCTTGGCGTGTTCGAACTGGAGGAACTTCAGCCCCAGCGCGTGGAAGGTGCAGATGGTCAATCCGTCGGCGCCGTCGCCCCGGATCCGCTTGGCCACGCGCTCGCGCATTTCCTTGGCGGACTTGTTGGTGAAGGTGATCGCGGCGATGCGCTTGGCCGGCATGCGGCCGGACGCGATCAGATGGGCGATCTTCTCGACGATGACGCGGGTCTTGCCGCTGCCGGCGCCGGCGAGCACGAGCAGCGGCCCTTCGGTGTTCAGAACGGCGGCGCGTTGGGGGGGATTGAGACCGTGCATGGAATGTCGGATCGCCGGCAAGGGCCGGTCAGGCCGCACAGTCTAACCGCCACGCCCGCGACCGGGCCGGGAGGCTGGAGTAGGCTAGGCGCCGCAGGCCCGGACCGCGCCGGGCCGTCGTCGGAGGTCGCCATGGAACGTGGTCTCGTCGTCTTGCTGGCTCGCGCCGGGCTGGCCCTGGCCGCCATGGCCGGCCCTGCATCCGCCGGAACGACCGCTGCCGGCTCCACGGCTAGCGGCCCAGGTACCGTCGGCCCGACCGCTGCCGCGGCCACGCCGGCCGAGGCGACGCCGGAACAACTGGCCAGCGCCGAAACCGACCGCATCGGCCACCGCGATTTCGACGCCCGCCAGCGCATGTCGGCGACCCATCCCAACGAGCTGTGGCGCTTGTACGGCACCGACGCGGCCGGCCGCGGGCAGTGGCAGGACGCCTCGCGTTTCTTCCGCCGCGCCGCGCGCTATGCCGACAAGTATTCGCAGCATCGGCTCAGCCTGATGTACTGGCATGGCCTCGGCGTGGCGCACGACCGCGCCCTCGCCTACGCCTGGGCCGACCTCGCCGCCGAGCGCAGCTACCCGCAGTTCGTATTGCTGCGCGAGAAGATGTGGCAGGAGCTCGACGAGGACGAGCGCCAGCGCGCCTTGCGGCAAGGCGTGGCGATCTTCGACGAGTACGCCGACGAGGTCGCCAAGCCGCGCATGGAGCGCGAAGTCGCCCGCGCCCGCAGCCGCATCACCGGCAGCCCGGCCGGTCTGACCACCGGCAACCTGCTGGTGTTCGCCTCGCGCGGCGGCTCGAGCCTTTTCGACCCCAGCGACTCGCTCGACCTGCGCCCGATGTACGCCGACTGGCGCCTGGACACGCGCCGCTACTGGGCGGTCGAGGACGCGGTCTGGCAAAGCGGCGGCAACGTCGAGGTCGGCACGCTGGAAAAGATCATGAGCAGCCAGCGCCCCTGAAGCGGCCGACGCTGCATCCTTTGCCCCGGCTTGCTACCCTCGCCGCCGCACCGGGCCTCCGCTCGGCGCGAACACCGGAGCGCATGCCGTGACAGGACGTCTGATCTTTTGTCTGTTCGCCGCCTCGTTGGCGATGGGTTCGGCTTCGGCCGCGACGCAAGCGCCTATCGGGCCCGACCCCGCCGCCGATGCGGCCCTGGCCGACGTCGGCTACATGCACCTGCATCCCGACGTGGAGTACCGCCAGCTCGGCCTGCAGTCGTATCGGCGCGGGCATCACGCCGTCGCCCTCGATCATTTTCGCCGCGCCGGCTATTTCGGCGACAAGCCCGCGCAGGGCCTGGTCGCGGAGATGTACTGGAAGGGCGAAGGCGTGGCGGCCGATCGCGCCCTGGCCTATGTCTGGATGGACCTCGCCGCCGAGCGCGGCTATCGCGACCTGGTCGGCCTGCGCGAACGCTACTGGGCCGCGCTGAGCGCGGCCGAACGCCAGCGCGCGCTCGAACAAGGCCCGGCCCTGTACCGGGTCTACGGCGACCCGACGGTCAAGCCGCGCTACGCCCGCCGCCTGCAACGCTTGCGCAACCAGATCACCGGCAGCCACATCGGCAGCGACGTCGGCGTGCTGGCCGGGCAGCGCGACGCCTCCGGCTCGGTCGCCCTGACCGGCGGGCTGTACGCCGACGCCAACTGGAACGCCGAGCAGTACTGGCAACGCCAGGACCGCCTGTGGAAGCTGAAACTCGGCGGCACGGTCAACGTCGGCGATGTCGAGGCGATGAATCCGGAAGGCGCCGTCCTGCCGCTGCCCGCCGATAGCGCACCGAAGGACAGGGCCGAGCCCAAGGACCCGCCGCGACCGCGTTGATGCGCTCGGCAGCGCATCCGGCCCCGACTAAACGGGCCGGGCCGCGGCTCCAGCCCTCGCACGCCGCACGTCAAGTCTGTGGCGGCGCCGCCACGCGCCCTAAACTGCGGCCATGGCCAAGCTCTATTTCTATTATTCGGCGATGAACGCCGGCAAGACCACGACCCTGCTGCAGTCGGCGCACAACTACCGCGAGCGCGGCATGCGCGTGGCGATCCTGACCCCGCGCCTGGACGATCGCGCCGGCAGCGGCACGGTGGCCTCGCGGATCGGCCTGCGCGCCGACGCGGTCGCCTTCGACCACGATGCCGACCTGGAACAGCTGATCCGCGCCGACATCGCCGCGCAGGGACAACTGCATTGCGTGCTGGTCGACGAAGCCCAGTTCCTGAGCCGCTCGCAGGTCTGGCAACTCAGCGAGATCGTCGACGCCCTGCGCATCCCGGTGCTCTGCTACGGCCTGCGCACCGACTTCCGCGGCGAACTGTTCGAAGGCAGCCAGTACCTGTTGGCCTGGGCCGACGAACTTACCGAGATCAAGACTATCTGCCATTCCGGCAAGAAGGCGACCATGACCGTGCGCGTGGACGAAGCCGGCCGCGCCGTACAGGACGGGCCGCAGGTCGAGATCGGCGGCAACGACCGCTACGTGTCGGTCTCGCGCGCCGAGTACAAGAAGGTCATGCGCGGCGAAGGCACGATCGAGCCCTTGCAGCAGTCGTTGCAATTATCGAATTAGAGCGGCGGAAGGGACGGCCATAGGACCGAAACCCGCGCCGTGGCCGCCTTGGCGCGGTCGCGGCTTGCACCGCTCCTACCCAGGAGCGACGCAACATAGGGTAGGAGCGGCGCAAGCCGCGACCACGAACCCTCGACCGCCGTCGCGCCCCTGCGACCTCGCTTAATCCGCCAACGCCGAACGCAAGAACTCGTCGAGCCGCTCGGCCCGCCCGCTGGCCGCCGGCAGCGTCTGCCCCAGGCCCTGCATGCGTTCCAGCTCGGCGGCGAGGAAATCGCTGATCGCCGGCACGCGCGGCCCGGCCGCGACTTCGGCGCTGCGGCGCTTGCGCACCAACAAGGCCTCGATCGCCTCGCGCACTTCGCCGTCGGGCAACAGCCGCTCCAGCAGATCCTCGAATGCCATCGGCGGCGGCCCTTGCTCGCGCTCGATCCACTGGCAGGCCAGCACCGGGCGCAGCACGTACAGGTATTTCTTGGTGCGGATGTGTTCGCCGCCCAGGTGGGCGCGGAAGGTGCCGTGGGCCAGGCTGAAGTAGTGGTGCCAGGCCGCGATCGGCGAATAGAACTCCTCGGCCAGGGTGCGCAGTCCGGCGCTGAGCACGCCGTCCTCGCGGTAGACGATCGGCGAACGCAGCCACTCCAACAGGGTCGGGTTGGACTTGGACAGCAACCGCAGCACCTTGCGCAGGTCCCAGCCGCTGACGTCGAGCTCGTCGTCGATCGGCAGCTCGATCACGTCGCGCTGCGGCTCGCCCAGGCCGGTGCGTTCGTTGACCGTCAGGTACCACGGCCGGCGATGGACATAGACGAAACGGGCGTCGTAGTCGCTGTCGGGCGAAGAGAACCCCCAGCCGCGGCTGCCGGACTCGCAGGCGTAGACGATGCGCACGTCGTGCTCGCGTTCGACCGCCGCCAGGGCGGCGAGCACCGCGCGCCGCTTGTCGTCCGAAACCGGGTGGATGTCCTGGGCCGCGTCCGTGGAATTCATTGCCGTGGCATGCCGATGCGTGGCCCGGCAGCGTAGCGCAAACCCCGGCGCGTTCCGATGCTGCGCGGACGCCGCGGGCTGGCGTATCGTGCACCGACCCCGGCGCCGCGACGAGCGCGCCGCACCCCAGCGAACCCGATGCCGCCGATGCCATCCAATACGCCGTCCACTACCGCTATCCAGACTGAACGCCTGCTGTTGCGCGAACTGACGCCGGACGATGCCGGCTTCATCCTCGAACTGCTCAACGAACCGTCCTTCATCGACAACATCGGCGACCGCGGCGTGCGCGATCTGGACGGCGCCGTGCGCTACATCCTCGACGGCCCGGCGCAGAGCTACGCCCGCAACGGCTACGGCCTGTGGCGGGTCGAGCTGCGCGACAGCGGCGAGGTCATCGGCATGTGCGGCCTGCTGCGGCGCGAGACCCTGCCCGACCCCGACCTGGGCTATGCCTTCCTGCCGCGCCATTGGTCGCGCGGCTATGCCCTGGAATCCGGCGAGGCGGTGCTGCGCCATGCGCGCGAGGGGTTGGCGCTGTCGCGAGTGCTGGCGATCACCGATCCCGCCAACCAACCCTCGATCAAGGTGCTGGAACGGCTGGGCCTGCGCTTCGAGGGCATGGTCCGCATGAGCGAGGACGCCAAGGAACTGCGGCTGTTCTCCACCGCACCGGCGCAGACCGAATGACGCCGGCCGCATGAAACTCCGCCACCTCGCCTGCGGCCTGCTGTCCGCCCTGCTCGCCGCGTCCGCCTGCGGTTGCGCCGACGCGCGCCCGCCGCAAGTCCGCGACGGCGACGTGATCTTCCACGTCTCGCGCTCTTCGCAGAGCCAGGCGATCCAACGCGCCTCCGGCTCGCGCTACAGCCACATGGGCGTGATCCTGCACCGCGACGGCCAGCCCTACGTGTTCGAGGCGATCGACCCGGTGACCTACACGCCGCTGGCACGCTGGATCGCCCGCGGCAGCGGCGGCCACTACGTGCTCAAGCGCCTGCGCACGCCGTTGACCGCGCAGCAGGCCACGAAGCTGCGCAATGCGGCGGAAGCTTTCCGCGGACGCCGCTACGATCTGGCGTTCGAGTGGTCGGACCAGCGCATCTATTGCTCGGAGCTGGTCTGGAAGATGTACGACCGCGCCCTGGGCGTGCGCATCGGTACGCTGCAGCCGCTGCGCAGCTTCAAGCTCGACGACCCCGCGGTGAAGGCCAAGCTGCGCGAGCGTTACGGCGAGCGCGTGCCGCTGGCCGAACCGGTGATCTCGCCGGCGGCGATGTTCGACTCGCCCTTGCTGACCAGCGTCGCCTCGGGCTGAATCCGCGCACCGCGCAGCACCGCCCCGCGGCCGATGTAGTCGGTCCAGACCACGTGCACCGCCTCGTCGGTCACCGCCATCTGCGCGAATCCGGTGCCGCGGCCGCGCCCCTGCAGACGCGCCACTTCGATGCGCTGACGCTCGCGCGACAGATCCGGCGCCAAACGTGCGAGCTGCAGGCTCTGGCCGTTGCTGTCCTCGCGCAGCCACAGCACCCAGGCGGCATCGGCGCTCAGCGCGGTTTCGACCCGCCCCTGCACCTGTTCGCCGCGGTCGAGCACCAGCGGCGCAGCGAAGCGATCGCCGGCGTCGCGGCTGTAGGCCGCCTGCACTGTCGGCGTGTCGCCGGCCGCGGTGTACCAGGCCACCACGGCCGCTTCGCCGAGCGCGCTGACCGAGGGCCCGTTGACTGGGCAGGCCGGCATCACCCAGCCGTCGGCGTGCACCGGCTTCGGCTTCGTCCAACCGCGCTCGTCGCCACGGGTGACGGCAATGTCGCGGACCTCGCCCTCGCTGCGGTCGCGATAGACCAGCAGCGGGCCGCGCGCGGTCATCGCCGCATCGGTCTGGCAGCAGTCGCAGGTCATCGTGTCGAGTTCGACTTCGTCGAAGCGATGCAGGTTGGCGCCGATGCGCACGCTACGCAGACTCATCGCACCGGAGCCGCCACCGTGACCGCCGCCATGGCCGGCCTCGCCGCTGTTGCTGTGGCGGCCGTCGAGCCAGGCCACGCCGACCGCGTCGGCGCCGTCGGGCCAGATCGACACGAAGCCGTGCTCGCTCTGGCCGCCATCGGTATTGACCTTGAGCGGCGACGACCACGGCGCTGCGCCGTTGGCCGAGCGCACCAGCACCACATCGTAGGCATACGGCGCCTGCGCCGATTTCTGCAGCCAATGCGCCCACACCGCGCCGTCGGCGCTCACCGCGAGATGCGGCGTGTCGGCCCAGTTGACGAACCAGTCCTGGCCCACGGCGATCGATCGCGGCGGCTCGGGCCAACGGCCGTCGCGGTCGGCGACGGCGTAGCGCAGGGCATACTTGCCGGCTTCGCCGGTGATCCACGACAACCACACACGCCCATCCGCTGTCGCGATCAAGTCGGGCTGGGCCGCCGCCGCGTCGATCCGCAAGGGCCAGGCCGAAACCCGCCACGGCGCGTCCGCTGTTTGCGCTTCGGCTTCCGGCCGCGCCGGCTCGCGGCCGCAGCCCGGTAAGAGCAGCAGCAACGGCAACAGAGCCAGGCAAGGCAGACGAGGCATCATGGCCGGAGTCGAAAAGCCGAAGGGTCAGGCATTGTGCGGCGGCGACCGGCGCCACACCAGACAACGGTTATTGGCCGGCATCGCCTCATCGGCGAGCAAGCGCAGCCCGATGGCCGCGGCGAGGGCATCGACCGCCTCGAAGTCGCGCACCCCCGACTGCGGGTCGCGCGCCTTCAACCAGGCGTCGAATTCGCGATTGCTGTCGCTGCTGAACTCGCCGCGATAATTGAACGGCCCGTAGACCGCGAGCGTCGCGTCCGCCGCCAACACCCGGTCGAGCCCACGGAAGAAGGCCTCGACCTGCGCCCAGCCCATGATGTGCAGGCTGTTGGCGCTGAACGCCGCATCGAAACGCACCTCGTCCGCCTCGCCAGGCCATCGCGGCGAGGCCACGTCGAGCTCGACCGCCGGCGGCGTGTTCGGTAACGCCGCCTCGTCCAGCCACAGCGCGATGCCGGGCAGGTATTCGGCGCGATCCGAACACTGCCAGCTCAACCACGGCATCGCCGCG
Source organism: Lysobacter antibioticus (assembly GCF_001442535.1). Lineage (NCBI taxonomy): Bacteria > Pseudomonadati > Pseudomonadota > Gammaproteobacteria > Lysobacterales > Lysobacteraceae > Lysobacter > Lysobacter antibioticus. Next base: position 1,344,437 of record NZ_CP013141.1, read on the forward strand.
GCGAAATACACCGCGTGCTGGCCGGTGCCGCTGCCGATCTCCAGCACCCGCCGGCGCTCGCCGAAATGCGCGCGCAGCACCGCGAGGATCGGATCGCGGTTGCGGTCGCAGGAGGGGGAATGGGGTTTGTCGTTCGCGCTCATGCCGCCAACCTGCGCAGCACGTCGCCGCTCGAGCCGACCCGAACCCGCAGCACATCGTCCATCAGATCGACCGCGGCCACGTGCACGCGCCGCGACTGCGATCCGCTCGGGCCGGCCAATTCGTAGCGCATCGTCGTCTCCAGGGTGTCCGCGGCCAGGCCGTCGAAACAGGGATAGATCAGCGCCAGCTCGCCGCATTCCTGGAACGCGGTGGCATAGGCGTTGAGTTGGTACATATCATCGGTGGACGGGCGGATCTTGCCGTAGCGGTCGCGCTCCAGCCGCTTCCATTTGGTGTCGGCGATCATCACGATGCGGTCGGCGCGACGCACCAGCAGGTCCGGCTTGAGGCGGTAGGCCGGCTGCGAACTCTGCTCGCCGACCAGGACCCGGGCCAGATGCCGGTCGTCGTACTGGCATTCGACCACCCAACCGGGCGGCGCCTGCCGGGCCAGCTTGATCGCCACATAGCGTTCGAATAACTGGTTCATGTCGAATAGCAGCGCGGGCGCCGTGGCTGCTCCGGCGCGCAGCGAAGGCGACAGACCCTCGATGATCCAGCGCGCCCACTTCAAAGCCGCGGCATAGCGACGGCTTTGGCGATCCAAGCACAACCGCTCGATCTCGTCGCGACGCGCCGGCGCGATGCCGTCGAACGCGGCCATCAGCTCATGCCATAGCCGGATCAACGTCGGCGCGACCAGCCAGTCGCGCAGGTGCAGCAGGGCGAGCACGAGCACCCGATTCACCGCGACATCGTGGGTGAGCTCGTCGAACTCGCACCAGGCACGATCCTGTCGGCCCGCATTGGCGCGCAAATGCCGAGGCCAGTCGATGCGGCCGCGCACCGTCGCCGAATTCTCGGACCGCGACACATAGGACTTCAGCAACCCGGCCTTGACCAGGCGCATGGTCTCGGCAAGGAAACGCCCGGCGAACAATTCGATCAACGGCGAGCGGATCACGTCGTGCGAACCGGATCCGAGCGGCGGCGACGGCAGGTCGTGCACCACTCGCAACATCCGCAACAGCATGTCGTGAGCCGGCGCCGCATCGGCCGTGGTGCGGTCGGTTTTTGGCAGAATTTCCAGGATGCGCTCGCCGATGCACAGCACGCCGCAGTACTGGGCGAAGCGCACCGTGCTCCGTCCGAATTCGCACAGCCCCGGGCGCAGCAGGCAGACCGCTTCCAGACGCTGGACCTCGTCGAGGCCGAGACTATTCGCGGTCGGCAGAGCCGTGATCGGCACCGGCGTGTGTTCGAAGGCTCTCAACGCGGGATTCACGGCTCGGCTCCGTCCCCGAGTTCGGCCTCGTCGTCGTCGATGTCCTCGTCGCCCTGCGAATACAGGCTGCGAAAATCGGCCGCCGACCAGCTCTGCGAGGCGTCGGTCAGTTCGATGCGATAGCGCGGAATGCGCGGCAGGTCCGATACGTGCACGCCGAACAGATCGATCGCATCCACGTCCAGCGCCTCGACGAAGGGCGAGCGATCGGCCTTGCCCATGCTGCCGAGCACGCGCTGGATCCGGCCCCAGTCGTCGAAGAAGTACTCCTGCAGCAGGGGAATGATGCGATCGCGGAAACAGTCGCGCAGATCGTCGAGCGAGCGCACCTCAAGAAAATAGGCGTGGCCGATGCAATGATCGCGGTCGAGCAGGTACTCGATGCGCTGGTTGAGCTTGCGCAGCAACAGCGGCAGATCCACGCGCACGCCGTCGGCGATCACGCCGCCGTTACCGTCGCCGCCCTTGATCTCTTCCGGCAGCGGTGGCGTCTCTTCGAAGCGGAAGCGGCGGCGCAGCGCCAGGTCCATCAATGCGATCGAACGATCGGCGGTGTTCATGGTGGCGTAAAGGTCGAGGTTGTCCGGCACCCCGAATAATTCGTGGCTGGCCGGCAGTATCACCCACAGGCCGCTGCCTTCGCCCGGCTCGGCGCCGGCGGTCACGCGCTTGTCGGGTTCGATCAGGGCGATCAACTCGCCGAACACCTTGGCCAGGTTGGCGCGGTTGATTTCGTCGATGAACAAGGCGTAGCGCTGCTGCGGATGCAGGTGAGCGACGCGACAGAGCTCCTTGAACAAGCCGGGCTGGACCCGAAACTCGACGCGCCCGTCGTCGCCGTCGGCCGGCACCGGCCGGATGCCCTCGACGAAGTCCTCGTAGGAGTAACTCGGATGGAAGGTCACCAGGCTCAGGCGCGACTCGGCCACGTTGGCCTGTTGCTGAAAGTCGAGGCCGTCGACGATGGCATCGACCGCCTCGGCCAGGTCCGGCGCGTTATCGCGCCATTCGGGCAGCAAACGCCAGACCGAGTCCGCGTCCTTGTCGAACAACACCGCACCGGTACGGGCGCTGGTGCGCACGGTCGCCGAGTCCAAGGGGGCATGCGACTGCAATTGCCCCCACAGAGTTTCCTTCAGATTGCGGGTACGTCCGCGCAGCCGCGCCGAGGCTTGGACCCACGCATGCGTGCGCAGCTGCGGCACTCGCGCCGAGCCCCCGACGTCGAGCAGCGCCGCGGTGATGACTGCGTGCCACGGCGCCGAGCCCACACGCCGCTCGTCGCGCGCGTCGGCCGACAGCGCCTGTGCTTCGGTGCGGTAACGCGGATCGCTGCGCAGCTCCTCGTATTTGCGGGTCTTGCCGGTGCCGGGCGGCCCGTAATAGATCGTATTGACCGCCTTGGTCCGTGGCTCCGCCACCGGCACGACGCTGGCCGGAGGCTGCGGCTTCCACAGAGCCTCAAGCGTGGACGGCGGCCGCGGCCGGCGGCGCCCGCGCGGTAGCCGTTCCATCGCCGATTCGAATTCCTCCTGGGTGATGAAGAACCGCCCTTCCACGCCTTCGTCGGCGATGATCTGCTGGGCGACCGGGTAGACGTGGTTCATGAAGTAGACGAAGGCTTCTTCCGGCGACGAGGCCGGGATGGTCTTCTTGCACTCCTTGCGCGGCGTCACCTCCATGCCCAGCGCCTGCAGCAGGCGCTCGTGCACCCGGCACAGCACCGGGTCCTGGATGCTGCCGTAGACGATCTCGATGTAGGCCTTGCGGATCTGGCCGTTCTTCAGCGAGAACACCAGGCCGATGGTGCGGGTCTTGTTGTTCGAATCGCTGAGCTTGAACGGGGCGAAGAACAGGTAGTACTCGTTGCCCTGAAACCAGTAGCCGGCTTCGAGGCGATTGCGTTTGGGGTTGTCGCGCGTGCGCAATGCGAAGGTGAACCCCGGATGGTCCTTGCGCCAGCCCAGCGCCACCTTCAACAAACGTTCGTGGCGCTGCGCCACCTCGCGCATCAGCGCAAGGTCCTCTACGGCCTGTCCATGCATGCCTCGTGTCCTCTGATATCGCGCCTGCGTCGAGCGACGGACGCATGGCGCGATTGGATCACAAGTCCCGCTGCGGCGCAGTCCTGCGCAAGTCGCGAATCAGTCCCGCGCCGCCGCGAACGCCAGCCCCGAGACCACGCCGAGCGAGGCGTCGCCGGCGACCTGGCGCGCGTTCGGGAAACACTCGCGCACGGTTTCGCGCACGTAGGGCGCGCGCGACATGCCGCCGGTCAGGAACACCGCGGCCGGGGCTTCGCCCAGCTCGGCGGTAATTTCGGCACCGACCTCGCGCAGCAGTTCGGCCAGGTTGCCGAGGAAAGGGTCGGCCGCGCGGGCCAGGTCGTCGGCCGTCGAGGCCAGGGCGAGGTCGCGCTCGATGTAGTCCAGCGTGGCGCGGCTGTCGCCCTGCGTGCTCAACTGGATCTTGGTCGACTCGACCGCGCGGCTCAGGCGCGTGGTGTTGCCGGCCTGCTGCAGCGAAATCAGGCGCGGGCCGAACGGCGCGTCGACTTCGCGGTAACTGTCGCGGCGCTGGAACTCGCGCTGGCGCACCACGTCGTGCACGGTCGCGGCCTCGACGTAATGGTGCGCCGGCACGCGGGTCGCGCCTTTGCCGAACAGCGGCATGAAGCGCGACAGGCTCAGCGACAAGTCGACGTCGACGCCGCCGCGGGCGATGCCCCAGGAGCCCAGCACCACCGGCGCCTGCGGACCGCCGACTTCGGCCAGGGTGATGTCGGTGGTGCCGCCGCCGATGTCGACGACCAGGGTGCGGTGACGATCGGCGCTCTGCGCGTGATAGCCCAGCGCCGCCGCCACCGGTTCTTCGAGAAAGCTGACCTCATCGAAGCCGGCGCTGGCTGCCGCCTCGGTCATGATCTCCAGGGCCTGGTCGCCGCCGGCCGCGCCGAGCGAGCTGCGGAACTGCACCGGGCGGCCGAGCACGGCGCGGCGCACGTTGGCGCCGAGTTGCTGGCCGGCGGTCAGGCGGATGTGTTCGAGGATGTAGCCGGCGATGCCGACGATGGTCTGGCGCACGTGCGGCGCGAGCTGGTAGCCGAGCATCGACTTGGGCGATTGCACCAGGTTGCCGAAGCCTTCGCTCAGATAGGCCTCGACCGCTTCTTCGCCGTACACCGCGTTCTGCAACGAGGCCGCCGAGGCGCGCGCTTCGCGCACCTGCAGTTCCAGCCACTGCCGGCGCACCGCGCGGACGGCGTCGCGGCGCAGGTCCTGCTCGGAGCGCTGCGCCGGTGTCGGGATCATCGCCAGCGCCGCCTCGCGCTGTTCCGCCGGCAGGCGCGCGGCGTGTTCGCGCCGCGCTTGCGCCTCGTTGATCGCGCGGGTCTGCTGGGTGCGCGCATTGCGCACCTGCGCCTCGACCTCGGCTTCCAGCGCGTCGGTCAGCTCGAACTGGCTCGGGTCCGGCACCGCTTCCGGGAAATACACCGTGGTGCGGAACTGGCGCTCGTCGCCGAAGCGGATCGTGCGGACGTCGCCGTCGACGAGGGCCGCGGCGGCCGAATAGCTGGTGCCGAAATCGATACCGATCTTCATGGGAAAACTGAGGGTTCTGCGGCGCGCAAGGATACAGTGCCCTGGCCCGCCGGGGCTGAACCGCGGGGCGATTGGCGAGGGATACCAGCGGCAGGCCCACACCGGCTCTTCACTGGAAGCCCCGGCCGGATGCGACGCCGGGTTTGGCGACACATCCGGCATATCGCGCTATGGGTTTGCCAGTGGTGTCCGCCCGGCCCCATCGGGAGCGACTGCGCCGCACTGCCTCAGGCAGTGCGGCGCCACCTCAGCTAAACGAATGGAACCCCGAGCGGCCCATCCGAAGAACGGCCCTGACCGACAACGCTCGCCCGGCAGAGCACAGGGTTGATCTACGTCGCCGGCCATTTGCAGGTATAGGTGTTGCGAACCGGCTGTGTACGCACGCCGTCCGCGTCGACCAGCGTGGTATCGACGGTGAAGGAAGCGTCGGCCACCTGGTTCGGACTCGTGCAGAGAATCTGGTATTGCAACTGCGTCTGCGACAGCATCGTCGTCGACTTCACCATGTTGCTGCAGTTCCAGGTCGCCGGACAGCTCACGACTTTCGTTTCGGCCTTGACCGGCAGCTGCGGATAGCCCTGGAAGTTGACCGTTACGGGGAAGGCGGTATTGATGTAGCCGGTAGCGGCCGGGATCGAGGCGATCGCCTGTGCCGTGCAAGGCTTGCCTTGGCGCCACATGCGATAGCCCTTTTCCACGCCTCTCATCGCGCCCTTCTGGAAATTCGTATCCTGAAGGGCCGCAGCATCGGTCGCGTTGGTGTGAAAGGCGGTTTCGACGATGATCGCCGGCATATGCGCCAGTTCGTTCTCGCCTTTATTGGTGTATCCGGTCGGAGCGGCCGCGACAGGAAAGCTGCCGTAGCCAGGCACCGCATGAATCTGTTCCGCCATGTAGCACAGGACACTGCTGCCGAGCGCCCGACTGGTCTCGCGACCGGTATGGTAGGCGACGATGGTTCCGCGCGCAGTTCCACTGCCGTCGTCGGCATTCGTATGGATGCTGAGCAGGGCGGTCGCATTGATATGGTTGGCGAATTTAGGGCGGGCATTGATGTCTTGATCGTACTGACGATCGTCGCCTTGATTATCGGAAGTGCTCCACATGGTGGGGTTATCCGGAAACTGGCTCTCCAGGTAAGTGCGCGCCGACATCTTCCACCACGGGTGGCCTGAAGGAACGTGCGTATCGCTGAGATGGCTACGCGGGATACCCAGGTTGGCCGCCGAACGCGCGCCCAAATACCCCTCAAGATGCTGAGCCAAATACTGCGTAATTAAGTCCTCGTAGACTCCCTGGGGAGCCGGACGCTGAAGCCTCCAAGTATTATCTTCATAGTGGAAGTAATACCCATGCGCCGCGGACACGACCACCAGGTCGGCCGGCTCTACCGTCGTGGCTTTGGGCTGTCTCGGCGCAATTTCGTCTTGCGGAAAATACTTGTAGATACTCTTTCCGTCGAACAGGAATCTGACCTCATCGACGGCGATCGTTCCACTCAGAATCGACATCGCGACCATCGCCAGCTCGTGCTGCTGGTCTTCGAAGCGGCCGCCGTTGAACTTCGGCACATAGGCCCGGCTCAGATCGATGACGAGAGCCTTGCTGGTTATGTCGAGGCTCGCTTTGACACGAACGATCTTGCCCTGCCCCTCCAGACGTTTCTGTCGATCGACGACGCGCTGCAATTCGTCGGTCAGCATCGCCTCTATCTTGAGTCGATCCTTGCTTGCAAAGGTCGCCGCCGCCTTGCCGCTGCCCAGCGGCGCTACGACTTGGCCATCCGGCTTCGCTTGGGCTGCCGCAAGCGGGCTCTGCACGGCCAGCGTCGCCGCCACGATGCAGGCCGATGCCATGACACTCAGCAACGGCGGGCGACCTGCATTCGAACGCCCCTGCGAACGACGCGTACCGGTCGGATATCCTTTATTTTCATCAGTCACGATCTAATCTCCATTTAATTGGTGCTGAATCAACGGCCGTAGCGATCGCCTTGCGAACGCATGCGATGCGAGATGTCGGCAATGTCCGTGCGCTCTTCCATGCGGCACTCACCCTTAGTTCGGGATGTCGGCTGCATATGCCGATCCCGATTGAGTAGTCGTAAGTGCCTGGTTCGTCTTTTGGGTGTAAGTACAGTTGTCGCAACATCGTCGACGACGTTGTGGCCGAGCCATAACACCGATTCGAGCTTGCTTAGTGAAGCGCCATGGGACGAACGGCACGAGCAGGTGCCTGATCGTCAGCCCGGGTCGGCACGCCGTCTCACGGACTGAGATTGTCGTCGCGTACAACGAGACTCCGCCCCTGCAGCCGTCGCCCGCCTCGATATGTCCGCCTTGATCGATCCGTCCCAGCGCGACCTCGTCCCCGCCGCGGCCGCGCAGCGCGCGCTGGCTCAGGCCGACGAAGCCGTCGACGCCCGCCACGGCGGCGCGCTCGCCGACCGCCTGCAACGCCGCTACCGCGGGCGCATCACCGGCCGTTTCACTCTGCCCGGCCGCGAGGGCCGCTATGCGCCGCTGCCGGAGGCCTTACCGGAACCGCTCAAGGCGGCGTTGCGCGCGCGTGGCATCGACCGCCTCTACAGCCACCAGGCCGAGGCCTGGGACGCCGCCCAGGCCGGCGAAGACGTCGCCGTGGTCACGCCGACGGCATCCGGCAAGTCGCTGTGCTACACCCTGCCGGTGCTGGCCGCGGCAATGACCCAGGGCGCCAAGGCGCTGTACCTGTTCCCGACCAAGGCGCTGGCCCAGGACCAGGTCGCCGAACTGCTGGAGCTCAACCGCGCCGGCGACCTCGGGGTCAAGGCCTTCACCTTCGACGGCGACACCCCCGGCGATGCGCGCCAGGCGATCCGCCTGCACGGCGACATCGTCGTCTCCAACCCGGACATGCTGCACCAGGCCATCCTGCCGCATCACACCAAGTGGGCGCAGTTCTTCGAGAACCTGCGCTACATCGTCATCGACGAAATCCACACCTACCGCGGCGTGTTCGGCAGCCACGTCGCCGACGTGCTGCGCCGGCTCAAGCGCATCTGCGCTTTCTACGGCGTCGCGCCGCAGTTCATCCTGTGCTCGGCGACGATCGGCAATCCGCAGGCGCATGCGCAGGCACTGATCGAACGCCCGGTGCGCGCGATCCTCGAATCCGGCGCGCCGACCGGCGACAAGCACGTGCTGCTGTGGAACCCGCCGGTGGTCAATGCCGATCTCGGCCTGCGCGCCTCGGCGCGTTCGCAGAGCAACCGCATCGCCCGCATCGCCATCAAGGCCGGGCTCAAGACCTTGGTGTTCGCCCAGACCCGGCTGATGGTCGAGGTGCTGACCAAATACCTCAAGGACGTGTTCGACCACGACCCGCGCAAGCCGGCGCGCATCCGCGCCTACCGCGGCGGCTATCTGCCGAGCGAGCGGCGCGAGGCCGAACGGGCGATGCGCGACGGTCGTATCGACGGCATCGTGTCGACCTCGGCGCTGGAGCTCGGCGTCGACATCGGCAGCCTCGACGTGGTCGTGCTCAACGGCTACCCGGGCTCGGTCGCGGCGACCTGGCAGCGCTTCGGCCGCGCCGGGCGCCGCCAACAGCCTTCGCTCGGCGTGCTGGTGGCGAACTCGCAGCCGCTCGATCAATACGTGGTGCGGCACCCGGACTTCTTCGCCGACGCCCCGCCCGAGCATGCGCGCATCGCCCCGGACCAACCGCTGATCCTGTTCGACCACATCCGCTGCGCCGCCTTCGAACTGCCGTTCCAGCACGGCGAGGCGTTCGGCCCGATCGATCCGGAGGTGTACCTGCAGGCGCTGGCCGAGACCGGCGTGGTCCATCGCGAAGGCGAGCGCTGGGAATGGATCGCCGACAGCTACCCGGCCAATGCGGTCAGCCTGCGCTCGGTCGCCGACGGCAACTTCGTCGTGGTCGACCGCAGCGACGGCCGTCAGGCGATCATCGCCGAAGTCGATTATTCGGCCGCCGCGCTGACCTTGTACGAAGGCGCGATCCACATGATCCAGTCGCTGCCTTACCAGGTCGAACGCCTCGATTGGGAAGGCCGCAAGGCCTATGTCACCCGCACCCAGGTCGACTACTACACCGACTCGATCGACTACACCAAGCTCAAGGTGCTGGACCGCTTCGACGGCGGCGAAGCCGGGCGCGGCGACAGCCACCACGGCGAAGTGCACGTGGTGCGCCGCGTCGCCGGCTACAAGAAGATCCGCTACTACACCCACGAGAACATCGGCTACGGCCCGGTCAACCTGCCCGACCAGGAGCTGCACACCACCGCGGTGTGGTGGCAGCTGCCGCAGGGCGTGCTGCTGTCGCGGTTCGACTCGAAACAGGATGCACTGGACGGCTTTCTCGGCGCCGCGCATGCGCTGCACGTGGTCGCCACCGTCGCGGTGATGGCGGACGCGCGCGATCTGCAGAAGTCGGTCGGCAACGGCGACGGCGCCTGGTTCGCGACCCAGGACGCCGGCGGGCGCGGGCAGTTGCGCGGCGCCGGCAATGAGCTGGTGCCGGGCTCGGCGATGGCCGCGCTCGAGGTGCAGCAGTTCGTGCCGACGGTCTATCTGTACGACAACTTCCCCGGCGGCGTCGGGCTCAGCGAACCTTTGTGGCTGCGCCAGGCCGAACTGGTGACGCGCGCACGCGAACTGATCGAACGCTGCGATTGCCGCGCCGGCTGCCCGGCCTGCGTCGGCCCGATCCTGGCGGTCGACGAAACCCGTAGCGAGAACACACCGAAATCGCTGGCGCGGCAAGTGCTGAGCTTGCTCGGCGAAGGCGAGGCCGCGTGAGCCTCGATATCGCCAAGCTGCGCTTATTGCAGCGGCAGGCGGGGCGTGCGGTCGCGGATGAAGGGGCGATGGCGCCGGCAGGTCAAGCAAATCTCCCCCAACCGCTCTTTTTCAAAGAGGAGAATCGAGGCGCTCGGCCCGGGGAACATGGCTCGGTGGCCGGGGTCGCAGAACTTGTGGATCTCCCCGCCACCCGCAGCGTTAGCACTCTGCCTGCCACGGATATCAACGACGCAGCGACTCGCGAGTCAAAGGCGCCGATAGCGACTCGCCCTCCCCACACCGACGTCAGTGCTCCCCTCTTTGCAAAAGAGGGGCCGGGGGAGATCCGCTCTGCGCGCTCCAACACCGCCGCTTCATCTCTTGAACAAAGGGAGCGTGCTTCCCAAGCGCTTCACCCTCCCGGCTCCAACGCCAGCGCTCCCCTCTTTGCAAAGGAGGGGTTGGGGGAGATTTGTCCTCCGCTCTCCGACACCGGCACTCCCCTCTTCGGAAAAGACGGGCTCCCCGAGATCCGCTCTGCGCGCCCCGACCTCGACGCCCTGCGCCGGCTGATCGCACAACGCGAACGCAAGCCGGGTACCTCGCCGTTGCCGCAGGCGCCCGCATCCGCATCCGCAGCACGGCCCGCGCCGGCGCCGGGCCCCATCGACCGCTCGGTGCCCGGCCAGGAGATCTCCCCCGGCCTCTACTTCAGCGAAATCCACCTCCGCTTGCCGGTGCCGCAGGCCGCGCTGTCGCTGGCCTTCGCCAAACGTCCCGACGACGCCCTCGACCCGCGCCGGCTGATGTTCTTCGACACCGAGACCACCGGCTTGGCCGGCGGCACCGGCACCCGCGCTTTCATGATCGGCGCGGCCGACTGGCATCGCGATGCCGTGCACGGCGACGGCCTGCGTATCCGCCAACTGACCATCGCCACCCTCGCCGCCGAGCCGGCGATGCTGCGCGCGTTCGCGCAGTGGCTGGGGCCGGACACGGTGCTGTCGAGCTACAACGGCCGCTGTTACGACGCGCCGCTGCTCAATACGCGCTACCGCCTCGCCCGCATCGCCAATCCGCTCGCCGGGCTCGACCATGTCGACCTGCTGTTCCCGACCCGGCGCCTGTATCGCGGCGTTTGGGAGAACTGCAAGTTGGCGACCATCGAACGCGAGCTGTTGCGGATCGTGCGCGAGGACGACCTGCCCGGCTCGCAGGCGCCAGCCGCGTGGCTGCATTACCTGCGCGGCGGCAGTTCGGCCTTGTTGCGTCGCGTCGCCGCGCATAACCATCAGGACGTGGTGACGCTGGCGCAGTTGATGCTGAAGCTGGTCGAGGCGCAAGCGGCCTTGCCGGTCTGAGCGATCACCGACGCCGCATCGCCGAGGCCCTGCGAGACATCGCCGTCGCACGCTCGACGGTGACGCAGTTGGAGGCGCGATCGCGATCGCGGCTTGTGGCCGAAGCGAATCCGCACTGAGCGCCATCCCTGCCCGGAGCCTGCTGTCGCGGCCGCGCATAGCGCCCGATTGAGTCATCTGAGTCGCAAACACCCCGGCTACACTGCGCAGCCCGCGGCCTTCATACGCCGCACACGTCGCCGGTCGCACTCTGCCCGCGACCACGTCCGGAGCCTCGCCATGTCCCTGTTCGCCACTGACCGCCTCATCGGATTGCGACCGCTGGTTTGCGGCGCCGTCCTCACCCTCGCCCTGGCCGCCTGCGCCACGCCGATCCCGCCGACCAATGTCAGCCCGTCCACCTGCAACGCCGAAGCCGCGCGCTGGGCCATCGGCCGCGCCCCGAACGCCGACGTGGTCGAACGCGCCCGCGTCGAAACCGGCAGCCGCAACGTGCGCGTGCTGACCCCGGGCATGGCCGCGACCATGGACTTCCAGCAGGACCGCCTCAACATCGACGTCAACGAACGCGGCGCCATCACCGGCCTGCGCTGCGGCTGAGGGCTGTGCGCACGGTCGCGGATCGCAGGATCCGCGGCCGGCGTTAACCCTGGGCACAGCTGTGCCCGGGCAGGCTCGGGCCATCGCGCCGCGCGCGCATCCAGCGAAGGACGTCGCCATGTCGAACCGGTCCGCTCTCTCCCAGCCCCTGCACCGCCTGCTGTCCGGCGCGCTGCTCGCCGCGTCCCTGCCGCTGGCCATGGCCGCCTGCGCCGGCCCCCGCCCCGCCGATGAAATGCCGAGCGCCGCGGTCGAGCCGGCCGACGCTCAGAACGCCGGCAGCATCGCCCCCGGCGAACCCTCGCCGCTGCCGTCGCGCCCGACCTGCAACGCCGCGGCCGCCAAGGCCAGCCTGATCGGCAAGACCGCCGATGCAGCCACCGTCGAACAGGCGAAAGTCAGCGCCGGCGGCCACACCGTGCGCGTGCTCAAGCCGGGCCAGATGATCACCAAGGAGTACCTGGACGGCCGCGTCAATGTTCACGTCGACGAGAAGAACGTCATCGTCGACGTCGGCTGCGGTTGAGCGCAGGGCGGTTAAGCGCAGAAGCGGCGCTTATCCCAAGCGCTATCGCGTGCCGGCGAATCGAGGTTCGCCGGCACGCGGGCGATCACGCCGCTCAGCTGGAATAGCGATCGCGGATGTGGGCGTGGTAGTAGCCGCCTTTCGAGGTCGCCGCGATCAGGCCCAGGTTCACGCTCTCGGGCACGCCGTGAAAATCGTAGTCCTGGCCCTCGACGAAGCGGATCCTCAGCAGCCCGGTCGCAAGGTCGTAGCCGATCGCCTCGATGGCCGAGGAAGAAACACGGATCATCTCCATTGCATGCATCTCCTTGAGGTGTGTGGTGGATCGCCCGGGTCGCGGTTGCGCCGAACCGAGCGCGCCGTTCGACCCCCACTATGAGAACACGACCCCGTCGCACGGCCCGCGACGCTGCGCAGCGCGAGGGAGCGCCGGTATGCGGCATCGGCTCGCCGATCGACAGCCGAGCCTATCGATAGCCGCGAGCGCGAGCCCGGCCCTTGGCCTAAACTGCCGGCGTTATCCGCCAGGAGTCTCCGATGCGCCGTAATCTCTGGCTGATCGCCGCCGTGGTCTTGATCGGTCTGTGGGTCTGGAGCCAGCGCGACATGCAGGCGCCGCAACCCGCCGCCCCCGCGCATGCACCGGTGTCGCAGTCGCAGCCGGTCGCGCGCGACGCCGGGCGCGGCCACGCCGAAACCCTGCCGATCGCCTCGATCGCACTGCCGCCGGAAGCGGACGACACCTTGCGCCGCATTGCCGCGGGCGGCCCGTTCGCGCATCGCCAGGACGGCGGCGTGTTCCACAATCGCGAGCAACGCCTGCCGCGGCAACCGCGCGGCTATTACCGCGAGTACACGGTCGAGACGCCGCATTCCGACGACCGCGGCGCGCGCCGCATCGTCACCGGCGGCGACCCGCCGTCGGAGTACTACTACACCGGCGATCACTACCGCAGCTTCACCCGCTTCGACGTGCGGGCCGACGGAGGCGCGCGATGAGCGGCTCGATCGACCCGCGCGAGTTGCTCGCCGATCCGGCCCAGGCCGGCGCCTACTTCATCGATGCGCGCGACGCGCGCGCATTGGCCGATGCCGCGGCCGAGCTCGAATTCGCGGTCGCCCGCGTCGATTTCGCCGGCTGCGCCGACAAGGACGATGCGCTGGCGCGCATTGCCGCGGGCCTGCGTTTCCCGGCCTGGTTCGGCCATAACTGGGACGCACTCAACGACTGCGTCAACGACCTGTCGTGGTGGCCGGCGCCGGGCTATCTGCTGTTGATCGAACACGCCGGCCCCTGGCAGGCCGAGCATGGAGAGGACGCCGCGACGCTGGTCGAGATCCTCAACGACGCCGCGCAGGATTGGGCGAAGTCGCGCATCGCGTTCTGGGCGCTGTTGCCGCTGCCGCAATCCGAGCTCGAACAGATGGCGCCTTGAGCGAACCGCACGCCGGCTTTCAGGGTAGGAGCGGCGCGAGCCGCGACCGCGCACCCGCACGCGCCGGCGTCGATGGCCGTAGGTTTCGTGGTCGCGGCTTGTGACCAAAGGAAATCCCTGTGGGACGCCGTTCCTACTCCTAAAGCACGCCACGATGCGGCACCTGTAGGAGCGGCGCGAGCCGCGACCGCGCAGCCACCCGTGCGAACGTCGCCAGCCGCAGATTCGTGGTCGCGGCTCGCGCCGCTCCTACCCTTTGAAGCAGGGGTCGTGACGCGCTAGCTCCGCCGCGCCTGCTTGAGGAATCGCAGCGCCGCGCGCTCCCATTCCAGTTCGCCGCGGGCGCCGTCGGCGTAACGCGCCAACCGGCCTTCGCGCCAGCCCACGAACACGGCCGGGTCGATGTAGGCCTTACGGCAAACCGACGGGGTGTTGCGCAAGGCCTGCGCGACTTCGCCGATCACCGCGTTCTGCGCCGAGGCCAGGGCGCGTTCGCTCGGCGCGCCGCCGCGCGCGGGCTCGGGCAAGGGCAATGCGGCCAGGCGCCGGAACGCGGCCAGGGTGCCGCCCCAGGTGCGGAAATCCTTGGCGCTGAAGTCGGCGCCCATCGCGCGCTGCAGATAATCGTTGACCGCGCCGGAATCGATCGGCTGCAGGCGGCCGTCGTCGTCGCGATACTGGAACAGCGCCTGCCCCGGCAATTGCTGGCAACGCCGCACCAGCCGGGTCAGCCTGGCGTTGTCGAGTTCGACCTCCTGCGCCAGCCCGCTCTTGCCGCGAAAGCGAAAGCGCGCGCGGCCGTCGCGCAGGAATTCGACGTGGCGGTTGCGCAAGGTGGTCAGGCCGAACGAGCGGTTGCTGCGCGCGTACTCGTGATTGCCGATCCGCAGCAGGGTCTCGGCCATCACCGCCACCACGATCGCCAACACCTTGTCGCGCGGGAAGCCCGGCAGCTTCAGGTCACGACGCACACAGCGGCGCAACGCCGGCAACGCGCGCCCGAAGTCGACCACGCGCTCGAACTTACCCTCGTCGCGGCGCTGCCGCCATTGCGGGTGATAACGGTATTGCTTGCGCCCGCGCGCATCGCGGCCGGTCGCCTGGATGTGGCCGCGCGCGTCGGCGCAGATCCAGACCTCGGTATAGGCCGGCGGAATCGCCAGTGCGCGGATGCGTTCGAGGGTCTTCGCTGCCTGCACCGCGTGGCCGCGCGCATCGCGATAGGCGAAGCCGCGCCCGGCACGCCGGCGCAGGATGCCGGGCTCGCCGTCGTTGACGTAACGCAAGCCGGCCGCGCGCGCGGCGCGGCGATTGACCGCAGCCGAAGGCGCTCGCTCGCTCATGCCCCAGCAATACGGGGCCGGCCGTCAAGGCCGCGCCAAGAAGCCGCGGCGCGACGGCGCGCGGTTCAGCGCTCGTCGTCTTTTTTCTTGAAGTCGACCTTTTCCGAGGCGCCTTGCGAATCCCACTTCGCTTCGAGCTTGCGCTCGCACCAGGCCGGCGGGGTTTCGCCGGGACGCGTCGGGCCGCTCGCGCATTCGGGGCGCGCATCGACCGCGGCATTGGTGTCGCGGTACTCGACGCCGCTGCAGGCGCCGAGCATCGCGGCAAAGGTCAGAACGGCGAGGCCGGTGAATAAACGCATGCAAGGCTCCTGTCGAGATCTCGCCGCCGACCTTCGCCGACGCGGCGAGGGCCCGCCAGTGTCATTGGTTCAGGCCACCGCATCGGCCGCGGCCGGCGCCGTCGCCGGCACGCGCGCATAACGCCAGGCGATCAGCAGACCGATGCCGAGCAGGGCCGCGGCGATGTACCACGGCGCGCCCGGCAGGTGGACCGGCGCCGACTTGCCGATGAAATAACCGAAGCTGCTGGCGAAGATCGCCGGCCCGACCACACCGGCCAGACTGACCAGGCTCATCAGCGCGCCCTGGATGCGGCCCTGTTCGTGGGCGCCGACCTGGCGCGTGACCAGGGCCTGGGTCGCCGGCGCCGCCATCGCCCACAAGGCGCTGATCGGCAGGCCGAGCAGGAAGATCAGGCCGGTGTCGGCGCTGCCGTAGACGATGAAGCCGATCACGCCGCAGGCCAGGCCGAACAGCAAGGTGCGGCGCTCGCCGACCCAGGCGACGACGCGGCCGATCAGGGCGACGTTGACGATGATGTTGAACACGCCGACCACCGCCAGCACCCAGCCGACCTTGTCCAGGCCCCACTGGTACTGGTAGCCGGCGAACAGCACGAAGATGCTCGGGTAGACGTAGTGGGCCATGTTGGCGATGAACACCACCGCGGCCAGGCCGAACACCTGCGGGTAACGCTTGAGCAGCATCAGCGAGCCGAACGGGTTGGCGTGGGCCCAGTCGAAGCGCGCGGTGCGCTTTTCCGGCGGCAGCGATTCGGGCAGCACGAACCAGCCGTAGAAGAAGTTCAACAAGGCCAGGCCGGCGGCGAACCAGAACGGCAGGCGCATGTCGATCGCGCCGAGCTGGCTGCCGATCACCGGGCCGATCACGAAGCCGACGCCGAACGCGGCGCCGATCATGCCGAAGCTCTTGGCGCGCTGTTCCGGCGGGGTGACGTCGGCGACGTAGGCGTTGGCGGTGGTGAAGCTGGCCGCGGTGATGCCGGAGATGATGCGGCCGATCAGCAGCAGCGGCAGGGTGTTGGCCACCGCCATCAGGATGAAGTCCAGGCCCAGGCCCAGGCAGGAGATCAGGATCACCGGGCGCCGGCCGTACCGGTCCGACAGGCTGCCCTGGATCGGCGAGAACACGAACTGGATCAGCGCGAACACGGTGCCGAACAGGCCGACCCAGTACGCCGCCTTGGCGGTGTCGCCGCCGACGAAGTCTTCGATCAGGTGCGGCAGCACCGGAATGATCAGGCCGAACGACAGCACATCGATCAGCACGGTGATGAAGATGAAGACGAGCGCAGCACGACGCGCGCCCGAAACAGGAGCGGAGGGAGAGGTCATGAGTGCCAAAGGGGCGAAAGGGCTTGCGAGTAGCGCAGTCTAGCGCGCAGGCGAGTGTGCGGCAGGGACGTTTGTCATCGCGCGATGGTTTCTTACGTTACTAATTGCCCGACGAATCGAGAATTTTCCCATCCGGATCATTGGCTTACAAAATCGCTTGTGAGCGCGCGCGCTCACAGTTCCGTGCGCGTGTAAGCAGGGCAAATTCCGCGCCCATGGGCGAATTGCCGCATCGCACAATTTGTGGTTTAGTCGAAACACGCTCGGTTTTGAGACTGCCGGTGCGGGACGAGTCCCGCGCCAGTGGCGGATGCGCCCTGCGCGCAACACAACCGAACCTCGCAACAGAACCTCCAGCAACACCGCCAAGCCACCAATCGATATCGCGAACGTCGCTTCGCGTTGGGGAACCGCCTCCGGGGACCAGTTTTAGTACATCGATGCAAGGACCCGGTCAGACCACAACGTAAAGCGATAGCGAGCTAGCGATCCACGGAACACCCCACCGGTCCGGAGATGCGATGCAAGCCAGGCAACAAAGTCTGTACGACCCCCGCGACGAGCGGGACAGCTGCGGTTTCGGACTGATCGCGCAACTCGACGATCGCCCTAGCCGCGCCCTGGTCGACCGCGCCCTCGAGGCGCTCTCGCGCATGACCCACCGCGGCGGCGTCGCCGCCGACGGGCTCAGCGGCGACGGTTGCGGCTTGCTGATCCGCCATCCCGACGCCTTCCTGCGCCTGATCGCCCGCGAGGCCAACATCCGCCCGGGCCCGCATTTCGCTTCCGGCCTGGTGTTCCTGCCGCGCGACACCGCGCTGGCCGCCCAGGCCCGCGACGTACTCAACGAAACCCTGCGCAGCGAAGGCATGCGCGTGACCGGCTGGCGCGTGGTGCCGGTCGATTTGACGGCCTGCGGCGAACTCGCCCGCCAGACCATGCCGCGCATCGAGCAGATCTTCGTCGACGCCGCCGCGCCGTTCGACCCGGCCGGTTTCCAGCGTTCGTTGTTCCTGGCGCGCCGCCGCGCCGAACAACGCCTGCGCCAGACCGACGCCGAAGCCTTCCAGGACTTCTACGTGGTCAGCCTGTCCTCGGCCAGCATCGGCTACAAGGGCATGGTGCTGCCGGACCGGCTGATGCAGTTGTATCCGGACCTGCAGCGCCCCGAACTGGCCGCGAGCGCGGTCGTGTTCCACCAGCGCTTCTCCACCAATACCACGCCGCGCTGGCCGCTGGCGCAGCCGTTCCGCCTGCTCGCCCACAACGGCGAGATCAACACCATCGCCGGCAACCGCGCCTGGGCGCAGGCGCGCGCGCATGCCTGGCGCACGCCGGTGCTGGACCTGCGCGAGTTCGACCAAGTCGTCGGCACCGACGGCTCCGACTCGCAGAGCCTCGACAACATGCTCGAAGTGCTGCAAGCCGGCGGCATGGACCTGCTCAAGGCGATGCGCATCCTGATCCCACCGGCCACCCAGTCGCTGGAATACAAGGACGCCGACCTCGCCGCGTTCTACGAGTACTACGCGCTCAACACCGAGCCGTGGGACGGCCCGGCCGGCATCGTCACCTGCGATGGCCGTTACGCCGCCTGCACCCTCGACCGCAACGGCCTGCGCCCGGCGCGCTGGCTGCGTTCGCGCGACCGCCATTTCCTGATCGCCTCCGAAGCCGGCGTGTGGGAACTGCCGGTCGAGGAAATCGAGGCCAAGGGCAAGCTCGGCCCGGGCGAGATGATCGCCGCCGACCTTTACCAGGGCGAGTTGCTCGACTCCGAGGCCATCGATCGCATCAACCGCGCGCGTGCGCCGTACAAGCGCTGGCTCAAGCAGGGCATGACCTACCTGCACAGCGAGTTGATCGACCCCAATCTGACCGCCGAACCCTTCGATCACGACACCCTGGCCGGCTTCCAGAAGCTGTTCCAGCTGACCCGCGAAGAACGCGAGCAGGTGCTGCGCCCGCTCGCCGAGATCGAGCAGGAAGCGACCGGCTCGATGGGCGACGACGTGCCGATGGCGGTGCTGTCGCAACAAGTGCGCTCGCTCTACGACCACTTCCGCCAGGCTTTCGCCCAGGTCACCAACCCGCCGATGGACCCGTTGCGCGAGGACTGCGTGATGTCGCTGGCGACCCAGATCGGGCGCGAGGGCAACGTCTTCGTCGACGGCCCCGGCAATGTCGGCCACATCCACCTGAACTCGCCGGTGCTCGCGCAACGCAAGCTGCGCCAGCTGCTGTCGATGGCGCCGTACGATCAGTCGCACCGCTACATCGATTTGAACTACAGCGCCGAGGAAGGCCTGAAGGCGGCGATCCAGCGCCTGTGCCTGGAAGCCGAGGAGGCCACCCGCGACGGCATCGTGCTGCTGATCATCAGCGACCGCCGCCCGCGCCGCGAGTGCCTGATGATGCATGCGCTGCTGGCGACCGGCGCGATCCACCAGCACCTGGTGCGCGTCGGCCTGCGTTGCGAAGCCAACCTGATCATCGAGACCGGCACCGCGCGCGACCCGCACCATTTCGCCTGCCTGATCGGTTTCGGCGCGACCGCGGTGTATCCCTACCTGGCCTACCAGACCCTGCACGACCTGGGCGCGCGCGGCATCCTGCGCACCAAGCACGGCGAGGTCGCGCAGATCGGCCGCAGCTACCGCCGCGCGATCAAGAAGGGCCTGCTCAAGATCATCTCGAAGATGGGCATCGCGACCATCGGCAGCTACCGCGGCGCGCAGCTGTTCGAGATCATCGGCCTGGACCGCGAGGTGGTCGAGCTGTGTTTCGCCGGCACGCCCTCGCGCATCAGCGGCGCCGGCTTCGACTTGCTACAGGAAGACAACCAGACCCTGGCCGATCTCGGCTGGGACGCCAACCGCCTGCCCGAGATCGGCGGCCTGCTGAAGTACACCCCGGGCGGCGAATACCATCTGTTCAACCCCGACGTGGTCACCCGTCTGCAGCGCGCGGTCGGCAGCGGCGACTGGGCCGATTGGCAGCACTACGCCGAAGCAGTCAACGAACGCCCGACCGCGGCCCTGCGCGATCTGCTCGAACTCGCCAGCGACACCGCCACCGCGATCCCGCTCGACCAGGTCGAACCGGTCGAAGCCATCGTGCGCCGTTTCGATTCGGCGGCGATGAGCCTGGGCGCGTTGTCGCCGGAAGCGCACGAAGCCTTGGCGATCGCGATGAACCGGCTCGGCGGGCGCTCCAATTCCGGCGAAGGCGGCGAAGACCCGGCGCGCTACGGCACCGACAAGGTCTCCAAGATCAAGCAGATCGCCTCGGGCCGGTTCGGCGTGACCCCGGAGTACCTGGTCAACGCCGAAGTGCTGCAGATCAAGGTCGCGCAGGGCGCCAAGCCCGGCGAAGGCGGCCAGCTGCCGGGCCACAAGGTCAACGAGCTGATCGCGCGCTTGCGCTATGCGATGCCCGGCATCGGCCTGATCTCGCCGCCGCCGCATCACGACATCTATTCGATCGAAGACCTGGCGCAGCTGATTCACGATTTGCGCCAGGTCAATCCGCAAGCGCTGATCTCGGTCAAGCTGGTCTCGCATGCCGGCGTCGGCACCATCGCCACCGGCGTGGTCAAGGCCGGCGCCGACCTGGTCACCGTGTCGGGCCACGACGGCGGCACCGGCGCCAGCCCGCTGTCGTCGATCCGCTACGCCGGCACGCCGTGGGAGCTGGGTCTGGCCGAAGCGCGCCAGGCCCTGGTCGCCAACGACCTGCGCGACCGGGTGATCCTGCAGACCGACGGCGGCCTCAAGAGCGGTCTCGACGTGGTCAAGGCCGCCTTGCTCGGCGCCGAGAGCTTCGGCTTCGGTACCGCGCCGATGATCGCCCTGGGCTGCAAGTACCTGCGCATCTGCCACCTCAACAACTGCGCGACCGGCGTAGCGACCCAGGACGCCGGTCTGCGCCGCGACCACTTCACCGGCCTGCCCGAACGCGTGGAGAACTTCTTCCGCCTGCTCGCCGAAGAAGTGCGGCATTGGCTGGCCTCGCTCGGCGTGCGCACGCTCGGCGAAATCGTCGGCCGCACCGATCTGCTGCGGCAGAGCCAGGGCGACAGCGCGCGCCAGCAGCGTCTCGACCTGGCGCCCTTGCTCGCCGGCTCCGGCCTCGCCCACGGCGGCCATTGCGGCGTGCCGGCGCCGCCGGACGCGCCCGACGGCCTGTCGGCCCAACTCGAAAGCGACCTGGCCGGCGCCATCGCCGACAAGTCCGGCGGCGAGTACAGCTACAAGATCCGCAACACCGACCGCAGCATCGGCGCGCGCCTGTCCGGACGCATCGCCCGCCTGCACGGCGACCGCGGCATGAGCGACGCGCCGCTGACCCTGCGTTTCAGCGGCACCGCCGGGCAGAGCTTCGGCGCCTTCCAGGCCGGGGGCCTGCAGTTCGAGTTGTCGGGCGAAGCCAACGACTACGTCGGCAAGGGCATGGCCGGCGGCCGCATCGTCCTGCGCCCGCCGAGCGGCGCGCGCTACGTCGCCCACGAGACGCCGATCCTTGGCAACACCTGTCTGTACGGCGCCACCGGCGGCGAGCTGTATGCCGCAGGCCGCGCCGGCGAACGCTTCGGCGTGCGCAACTCCGGCGCGACCGCGGTGGTCGAAGGCGCCGGCGATCACTGCTGCGAGTACATGACCGGCGGCGTGGTCGCGGTGCTCGGCCGCACCGGCCTGAACTTCGGCGCCGGCTTCACCGGCGGCATGGCCTACGTGCTCGACACCGAACGCGACTTCGTCGACCGCTACAACCACGAGCTGATCGACATCCTGCGCATTTCCGCCGACGGCTTCGAGCATCACCGCTCGCACCTGCACGACCTGCTCGAAACCCATGTCGCCCTGACCGGCAGCGCCTGGGCGCGCCGCATCCTCGACGAGATGCGCGACTACATGGGCAAGTTCTGGCTGGTCAAGCCGAAGGCCGCGAGCCTTGAGTCGCTGGCCGAGACCTTGAGGAGTGCGGCGTGATGACGATGACGCACCCGGCAACGGCAACGGCAAATCCCCCCTGCCCCGCTTTTGCAAAGGGGGGAACGGCGGTGGAGCACCGGTTCCTGCGGCACGAATCGCGCGAACGCCCCGCGTCTGCGCACGATCGCCATGACAAACGGGTACTCCTCCCCCCTTCGAAAAAGGGGGCCGGGGGGATTTGCTTCTGATCTTTCTTTTGCAGCCCCAGCCACGACGCCACGACAACGCAGCCAACGGGGCCGCCACTCATGAGCAAGAAGTCCGTCTTCCAATTCCGTGATGCCTCGCGCGAGATGCCCACGCGCATCCCCCTGCAACTGCGCCTGGACGGCGACTGGGGCGAGCTGTACGGCCGCTTCGCCGAAGCCGAAGCCAAGAAGCAGGCCGGCCGCTGCCTCGACTGCGGTAATCCGTATTGCGGTTGGGCCTGCCCGCTGCACAACTACATTCCGAACTGGCTCGAACTCGCGCGCGAGGGCCGTGTCCACGAAGCCGCGGCGCTGTGTCACGAGACCAACCCGCTGCCGGAGATCTGCGGCCGCGTCTGCCCGCAGGACCGTCTGTGCGAAGGCAGTTGCACCCTCAACGACGGTTTCGGCGCGGTCACCATCGGCGCGGTCGAGAAGTACATCGTCGACAGCGCCTTCGCCAGCGGTTGGCGCCCGGACTTGTCGGCGGTGAAGCCCAACGGCCGGCGCGTCGCCATCGTCGGCGCCGGCCCGGCCGGGCTGTCCTGCGCCGACCGCCTGGCCCGCGCCGGCATCCAGGCGGTGGTGTTCGACCGCTACGAAGACATCGGCGGGTTGCTGCACTTCGGCATCCCGAGTTTCAAGCTCGAAAAGTCGGTCATGCGCCAGCGCCGCGAGGTGCTCGAAGGCATGGGCGTGCAGTTCAAGCTCGGCGTCGAGATCGGCCGCGACCTGAGTCTGGACGAACTGATCGCGCAGTTCGACGCGGTGTTCCTGGGCCTGGGCTCGTACCGCTACACCGACGGCGGCCTGCCCGGCCAGGACCTGCGCAACGTCCTGCCGGCGCTGCCGTTCCTGGTCCAGAACGGCCGCGTCGTGCACAGCGAAGGCGACACCGTGCGTTCGCAGCCGATCGCCGGCTGGGAAGACCAACTCGAATTGCCCGACCTGCGCGGCAAGCGCGTGGTCGTGCTCGGCGGCGGCGACACCGGCATGGACTGTGTGCGCAGCGCGGTGCGCATGGGCGCGGCGCAGGTGCGCTGCGTGTACCGGCGCGACGAAGCCAACATGCCCGGCTCCGCGCGCGAGGTCGGCAACGCCCGCGAGGAAGGCGTCGAGTTCCTGTTCAACCGCCAGCCGCTGGAACTGCTCGGCGACGGCACCGCGGTCAATGCGGTGCGCGTGGCCGAAACGCGCCTGGGCGCGCCGGACGCGCGCGGCCGTCAACGC
Organism: Lysobacter antibioticus; assembly: GCF_001442535.1. Classification (NCBI taxonomy): domain Bacteria; kingdom Pseudomonadati; phylum Pseudomonadota; class Gammaproteobacteria; order Lysobacterales; family Lysobacteraceae; genus Lysobacter; species Lysobacter antibioticus. The sequence goes on from NZ_CP013141.1 coordinate 1,367,573, forward strand.
GCCGAAGTGGTCGAAGGCAGCGAATCGGTGCTCGAGGCCGACGTGGTCATCATCGCCTTCGGCTTCCAGCCCGATCCGCCGGCGTGGCTGGCGCAGCAGGGCATCGAGTTGACCGACAACGGCCGGATCAAGGTGCTGGCGACCAGCGAAAGCTGCGCGACGCGGCGCAAGACCGCGGCCGGGCTGCCGTATCAGACGACCCATCCGAAGGTATTCGCCGGCGGCGACGCGGTGCGCGGCGCCGACCTGGTGGTGACCGCGGCTTTCGAAGGCCGCGAGGCGGCGGCGGGCATCGTGTCGCTGTTGAGCGCGCAGGCGCCGGTGGCGGCGCGGGACGATGCGAAGCTGGCGAAGACGGGCTGACGCTTTTTCACGCCTGCAGACAGGGATGCACGGGCTCCGCACCCCGCGAGAGCTCCAGACCATCATCCCCGCGAAGGCGGGGGTGAATGGATGCGGCTTGCGAGCCACTGGCTCGCGCATCCATGAACGCCTGGGCGCTGTGCGCCCTGGCCGGGCCGCAGAGACCTCAAGCGTTCTCGCCCGGAGCCCTGGATCCCCGCCTTCGCGGGGATAACGGCCTGGGAGAAGCGCTGCGGAGCCTGATTGCCGCGAAGGCAAGTTCGCCATTGCATCGTCGGTACCGGCGATGCAGGCCGGTCCATGGGAACCGACCCACCGCTGCTCACGGCGCCGTCAGCGGCCCGGGCCGACGTCGATGAAGCGCAGGAACTCGGCGCGGGTGCGGGCGTCGTCGCGGAACATGCCGAGCATCTTCGAGGTGATCATGCTGACGCCGCGCTTGTGCACGCCGCGGGTGGTCATGCATTCGTGGGCGCCTTCGATGACCACGCCGACGCCGAGCGGTTGCAGCACGTCCTGGATCGACTGGGCGATCTGTGCGGTCATCTTTTCCTGGACCTGGAAACGGCGCGCGTAGGTCTCGACCACGCGGGCCAGCTTGCTGATGCCGACGACCTTGCCGCTCGGCAGATAGCCGACATGGGCCTTGCCGATGATCGGCGCCATGTGGTGCTCGCAATGGCTCTCGAACTCGATGTCGCGCAGCACGATCATTTCGTCGTAACCGGCCACTTCCTCGAAGGTGCGCGCCAGGTATTCGCGCGGATCGTCGCCGTAGCCGCTGAACCAGTCGCCGTAGGCTTCGACCACGCGCTTGGGCGTGTCGAGCAGGCCTTCGCGGGCGGGGTCTTCGCCGGCCCAGCTCAGCAGGGTGCGGACGGCGGCCTCGGCCTGTTCGCGGGACGGCTTGCTGTCGTTGTCGGCCATGGTCCGGCCTCTTGCATGTGGGAGGGGCATCCTACTCCACCGCGCCGCGCACGCCGAGTGCGCGGGCGGAACGCCGGGTTGCCGTGGCTGCGACGGCCGCCGCCAACCGCCACGGCCGGCAAAAAAAAGGCCGCCCGGAGGGGCGACCAGTAGACTCCCCGGGGGAGAGCGCCTAGGGAGCGGTGGTCATCGCGCGAGCCGTCAGCGCAGCGACCGGTCGAGTGCGTGAGGCAGGCTGCGCTCGATGTGATGCCATCCGTCGCGCACCGCCTCGCGCGCTTCGATCCAATGCAGGCGCGAGCTGGCGCGGTGCCGGTGCCATTCGCGTCCCAGTTCGGCCTCGACCTCTTCGAAGCGGTGCCCGCCGCAGTCCAGATAGCTGTCGTAGCCGTAACGGTAGGCGGGTTCGTAGTCGGGCCATTCGCGTCCGGCGCTGTAGTACGCGGCGAAACGGTATTCGCGATGGAAGTGCTCGCGGTATTCGCCAAGGTCGATCGCCTCGGCCACCGCCGAACCGACCTCCTTTGCGTCGAGATGTTTCATGGCCGGCGTCGGATTCCAGGGACGCCACGTGCGTCCTTGGCCACCACGCTAGGCCTTGATCCATGCAATGCAGGTGAAGATCGGATGCAACCGCGCCGATGTTCAGCAAACGGTGGCGCGCGGCTCAGCGGCGTCAGGGCCGCGTGAGGGCGGAATCACTCCGCCGGCACAGCCGTCGCGACGTCGCGGGCCTGGGCGACGCTGACCGCGTTGCGGCCGGCCACGGTGGCGCTGCGCAAAGCCTGTCGCACGCGCTCGAACAGCTCGGCGACTTGCTCGCCCCGCTGCGAGATGGCCAGGCCGATGCTCACGCTCATGGTGATCTCGTGGCCGTCGATGCGGAACGGACGCTCGGCGAAGGTGTCGGCCAGGCGACGCGCCAGCAGCTCGCATTCGACCCGTTCGCATTCGCTGACGATGCCGAAGCAATCGCCGGCCATGCGGGCGATGGTGTCGTCGGGCCGCAACACCCCGCGCATGCGCGCCAGGGCCTGCTGCAGCAGGGCGTCGCCGACCGCGCGGCCGTAGCGCGCGTTGACCTCGCCGAAGCCGTCCAGGTCGACCAGCAACAGGCCGTAAGTATTGACGTTCAGGCTGCCCGGCGAAGACCAGGCTTCGAGCATCTGTTCCAGGACCTGGGCGTTGAGCGCGCCGGTCAGCGGGTCGCGTTCGACCGACTGCCGCGCCAGCAACAGGATGCGATGGCGGTTGGCGGCATGCTGACTCAGGGCCAGGGCGAGCACGGCCGATTCCAGCACCGCGGTCAGGGCCAGGCCGCGTTCGGCCCATTCGGCGTCGCGCAAGCCGAGCGCATTGGCGGCCAGCGCGGCGGCGAACACCAGCATCGGGGTCCAACCGAGCAGGTAGTAACCGGCGTAGGGCGCGCCTTTGCGCCAGGCCGCGACCGCGATCACCAGCATCAGCGGCACGCCGAGCAGCAGCAACAGGTTGCCGCCGATGTACCACCAGCCGTAGGAGTGCTCGCGCATGATCACCAGCACCAGCAGCCAGAACATGTTGGCCCACTGGATCGCGCGCAGCACCCAGGCGGTGCGCGGCATGAGCCGCGGCAGGTCGAGGAAGCGCAGGCTGAAACCGAGTTGGAAGATCGTCGCCAGAGTCGCCAGCGCCCAGCCGATCGCCGGTTCGCTGGCCAGCCCGGCCAGCCCCCACATCTCCGAAGCGTCGCCGGACAGCAACAACAGATAGGTCGCGATGCAGGCCAGATAGGCGCCGTAACCGAGATAGACGAAGTCGCGGAACGCGACCCACACGCCGACCATCGCCACCGCCATCAGCATCATCGCGGTAAAGGCCGCGGCCATGAAGCGGGCGTCGCCGCGCTCCTGCCGCGCCAGGTCGGGAATGCTGGCGAACGACAGGCGGATCTCGCTCATCGCCGCGCGGCCCTTGATGCGCAGATAGGCCACCGAGGACGGCGGCCAGCCGTTCGGCAGGGCCAGCACCCAGCCGCGCCGCATCAGCGGCACGCCGCCGTGTTCGGCGTCCTCGACTTCGCGCGGACCGGCGCCGGGCGGGTAATACAGCAGGGGACCCATCGCGCGCGGACCGCGCAGGACCAGCAACTGGCCTTCGTATTTGCCGATCGCGCGCTGGCTGGTCAGGCGCAGCCAGTAGCCCTCGTTGCGGCGCGGCAGGCTGAAACGGATCGATTCTTCGGGCCGTTCGGCGACCAACTGGCGGATCACCGGGGCGCCGACCGGCGGCGCCTGCAGGTCGGTATCGGTCAGCAGGACCTCGACCTTCAACGATTGCGCGGCGGCCGGCAGACAGGCGCAGGCCAACGCGATCAGCAGCGCCCACAGGCCTATGCGCATACCCGGATCCGCTCCCGAACCATGAAGCTGCGCAGTCTAGCCCGAGTCGGCGCGGGTCGGCATATGGGCCGGGGAGGGGCGGCCGCCTGGGAGCTCGGCGAGGGCGGATATCGCGAGATGACGCTGAAGTCTCTGCGACCCGGCCAGGGCGCATGACGCCCTGGCGTTCATGGATGCGCGAGCCAGTGGCTCGCAAGCCGCATCCATTCACCCCCGCGAAGGCGGGGATCCACCGGACTTTCGTGCGGGAACGCTTGAAGTCTCTGCGGCCCGGCCAGGGCGCACAGCGCCCTGGCGTTCACGGATGCGCGAGCCAGTGGCTCGCAAACGCATCCGTTCACCCCGCCTGCGCGGGGATGACGAGTTGGGGAGTCCGCTCGGGTCTCCGACAGAACGCTACACCACGCTAGAGAGTCGGCGGCCGATACGAAAACTCCAGCCGGTCGCACGACCGGCTGGAGCGAATCAAAAAGACCGACGACGGGTCACGGCGAATGAGAGGGGAAGGGAGCCCCGCCGCGCCCGTTTTATCGTCGGTCAAGGGGAACCATCAACGCTGGGCGACGCCCTCGCGCACCGGCTCGCGGCCGGGCCAACCGCCCGCCATCGCCTTGTACAGGGCGATCGCGCCGGTGACGCTGCGGGTGCGGCCGTCGGCGAACGCATCCTGGGCCTGCAACTGGGTGCGTTCGGCGTCGAGCACTTCGAACAGGTCGGCGGCGCCGGCCTCGTAGCGCACGCGCGCGAGCTGGGCGGCCTTGGCGCTGTCGAGCGCGGCGCGTTCCAGGTGCTGGTCCTCGACCCGCGCCCGTGCATAGCGCACGAGGGCGTTCTCGGTGTCTTCCAGCGCCAGCAACACGCTCTGCTGATAGCGGGCGAGCTCGCCCTCGGCGGTGGCATCGGCGGCCTTGATGCGTGCACGCACGCGGCCGATGTCGAGGAACGACCAGTCGATGCCGAGCGCGACCAGGCGGGTTTCGCTGGCGCGTTCGAACAGGGCGCTGGTGTCGATCGCCTGCGAACCGATCAGGCCGCTGAGGGTGAAGCGCGGGAACAGGTCGGCGGTGGCCACGCCGATGCGCGCGGTGGCCGCGTGCAGGCGGTGCTCGGCCGCGGCGACGTCGGGACGACGGCGCAGCAGCTCGCCCGGGGTGCCGGCATCCAACCGCGCCGGCAACGCCGGCAAGGCCGAGGCCTCGTCGAGCGTGGCGATCAACGCGTCCGGCGTCTGCCCGGTCAGCACCGCGAGGCGGTGCTGGGTGACCGCGACCTGCGCTTCCAGGTTGGGCACCCGGGCCAGGGTCGCCTCGAGCTGGGCACGGGCACGCGAGGTATCGAACTCGGTGCCGCGTCCGGCGTCGAAACGCGCCTGCACCAGGCGCAGGGTTTCCTTCTGGTTGTCGGCGTTGACGCGGGCGACGCGCAGGCGTTCCTGCAGGCCGCGCAGCTCGACATAGCTGCGCGCCACTTCGCCTACGATCGACACCTGCATCGCCTGCAGATCGGCCGCGCCGGCCCAGGCTTCGGCGCGCTCGGACTCGATGTTGCGGCGCACGCGGCCGAACAGGTCGAGTTCCCAGCTCGCATTGGCCTGGACGCTGTAGCTCTCGTTGTCGCGCGCCGAGTTCGACGCGCCCGGCATCTGGTCGGAGCTCGAACGCGATTCGCTGCCGTTGGCGCTGCCGGTGATGGTCGGGAAACGGTCGAACTTGGCGCCGCGCAACAAGGCGTTGGCGCGGTCGTAGTTGGCCAGGGCGATGCGCAGGTCGTGGTTGGCCGACAGCGACTCCTCGACCAGCCGCGTCAGCAGCGGGTCGTTGAAGCTCTGCCAGAACTCGGCGTTGGCGTCGGCCACGGCGCTGCCGTCGGTGGCGGCGGCCGCGTCGGTGCGGGCGAACGCGTCCGGCGTGGCCAGGGTCGGCCGGACATAGTCCGGACCGACGGCGCAGGCGGCCAAGGCGAGCGTCAGCACGGCCACGGCGGGAAAGGTCAACTTACGCATGGATCTTCTCCAGAGGAGTGTGTTCGCCGTGCGAGACCAGCTTCTGGCCGACCAGCTTGCGCAGGGCGACGTAGAACACCGGGGTCAGGAACAGGCCGAACAGGGTCACGCCCAACATGCCGGCGAACACGGTGATGCCGGTGACCGAGCGGATTTCCGCGCCGGCGCCGTGCGACAGCACCAACGGCACGGTGCCGGCGATGAAGGCGATCGAGGTCATGACGATCGGACGCAGACGCAGGCGGCAGGCTTCCAGAGCGGCTTCGACGATGCCCTTGCCCTGCAGTTCGAGTTCGCGGGCGAATTCGACGATCAGGATCGCGTTCTTGCACGCCAGGCCCATCAGCACGACCAGGCCGACCTGCACGAACACGTTGTTGTCGCCGCCGGTGAGCCACACGCCGGCCAAGGCCGACAGCATGCACATCGGCACGATCAGGATCACCGCCAGCGGCAGGGTCCAGCTTTCGTACAGCGCCGCCAGCACCAGGAAGGCGAGCAGGATGGCGAGCGGGAACACGATCAACGCGGCATTGCCCTGGCTGGCCTGCTGGTAGCTCAGGTCGGTCCATTCGATTTCCATGCCGTGCGGCAACACCTTCGCCGCCACGTCCTTGACCACGTCCATGGCCTGGGCCGAGGACATCACGCGCGGATCGACGTCGCCGGCGATGTCGGCGGCCGGGTGGCCGTTGTAGCGCAGCACCGGGTCGGGACCGAAGGTCTGCTTGACCGTCACCATCGAGCCGATCGGCACCATCTCGCCGCGATCGTTGCGGGTACGCAGGTTGGCGATGTCCTCGACGCTGTCGCGGAACGAGCCGTCGGCCTGGGCGATGACCTGCCAGGTGCGGCCGAACTGGTTGAAGTCGTTGACGTAGGCCGAACCCAGGTAGGTCTGCAGGGTGTCGAACAGATCGGTCAGCGGCACGCCCTGGGCCTTGGCCTTGACGCGGTCGACTTCGGCGTCGAGCTGCGGCACGTTGGCCTGGTAGGTCGTGTTCGCATAACCCATGCCCGGGGTCTGCATGATCGTGCCCTGGAACGCGCTGACCGCATTCTGCAAGGCGCCGTAACCCAGGTTGCTGCGGTCTTCGATGAACAACTGATAGCCCGCGCCGTTGCCGAGGCCGAGGATCGGCGGCGGCATCAGGGCGAAGGTGAAGCCTTCCTGGAAGCCGCCGATCTTCTGGTTGAGCTCGGCGGTGATTTCCACCGCGGTACGGCTGCGCTCGCTGAACGGCTTGAGCGGCAGGAACGCCACGCCGGTGTTGGGCGTGTTGGTGAACTGCACCGCGTTCAAGCCCGGGAAGGCCATGGTGTTCTGCACGCCGTCGACCTTGGCCGCGACGTCGGTGACCTTCTTGAGCAGAGCATCGGTGCGCGCGATCGACGAGCCTTCAGGCAACTTCACCGCGGCGATCAGGTACAGCTTGTCCTGCAGCGGGATGAAGCCGGCCGGCACCACCTTGAACATCAGGCCGGTCGCGACCAACAGCACCGCATACACCACGAACACCGCGCCGCGCTTGCCCAGCGTGCGCGAGACCGCGCCCTGGTACTTCTGCGAGCTCGACGCGAAGAAGCGGTTGAACGGACGGAACAGCCAGCCGAACAGACGGTCGATCAGGCGCGACGGCGCGTCCTTCGGTGCGCTGTGCGGCTTGAGCAGGCGCGCGGCCAGGGCCGGCGACAGGGTCAACGAGTTGATCGCCGAGATCACCGTCGAGATGGCGATGGTCACCGCGAACTGCTTGTAGAACTGACCGGTCACGCCCGACAGGAACGCCATCGGCACGAACACCGCACACAACACCAGCGCGATCGCGACGATCGGGCCGGACACTTCCTTCATCGCCTGGTGCGCCGCGGCGAGCGGGGTCAGGCCTTCCTCGATGTTGCGTTCGACGTTTTCCACCACCACGATCGCGTCGTCGACGACGATGCCGATCGCCAGCACCAAGCCGAACAAACTCAAAGTGTTGATCGAGAAGCCGAGCAGGTACAGCGCGGCGAAGGTGCCGACCACCGACACCGGCACGGCCAGCAGCGGGATGATCGAAGCGCGCCAGGTCTGCAGGAACAGGATCACCACCAGCACCACCAGCGCGATCGCTTCCAGCAGGGTCGTGACCACCGCCTTGATCGAATCGCGCACGAAGATGGTGGTGTCGTACACGGCCTCGTACTTGATGCCGTCCGGGAAGCTCTCGGACAGGCGATCCATGTTGGCGATCACCTGCTCCTGGATCTGCAGCGCGTTGGCGCCCGGCGACTGGAAGATACCGATGCCGACCGCGTTCTTGCCGTCGAGCTGCGCGCGCAGGCTGTAGTCGCCGGCGCCCAGTTCCAGGCGGGCGACATCGGACAGGCGCACGATTTCGCCGTCGCTGCCGCTCTTGACCACGATGTTGCCGAACTCTTCCTTGCTTTGCAGGCGGCCCTTGGCGTTGATCAGGGTGAGGAAGTCGCTGTTGGGCATGGGGTCGGCGCCGAGCTGGCCGGCCGAGACCTGCACGTTCTGCTCGCGCATCGCGCGCAGCACGTCGCCGGCGGTCAGGCCGCGCGAGGCGATCTTGTCCGGGTCCAGCCACACGCGCATGGCGTAGTCGCCGCCGCCGAAGATCTGCGCGTCGCCGACGCCGGACAGGCGGGCGAGCTGATCCTTGACGTGCAGGCGCGCGTAATTACGCAGGTACAGGGTGTCGTACTTGCCGTTCGGCGAGGTCAGGTGCACCACCATCAGGAACACCGGCGCCTGCTTCTGGGTCGTCACGCCTTGCCGGCGCACGTCCTCGGGCAATCGCGCCAGCGCCTGGCTGACCCGGTTCTGCACGCGCACCGCCGCGTCGTCCGGGTCGGTGCCCGGCTTGAAGGTGACGGTGATCGCCAGCACGCCGTCGGAACCGGCGACCGACTTGATGTACATCATGTCTTCGACGCCGTTGATCGCTTCTTCGAGCGGCGTGGCGACGGTTTCGGCGATGACCTTCGGGTTGGCGCCCGGATACACCGTGCGCACCATTACCGAGGGCGGGATGACTTCGGGATATTCGCTGATCGGCAGGATCGGTATCGCGATCAGGCCGGCGGCGAAGATCACGATCGACAGCACCGCGGCGAAGATCGGCCGATCGATGAAAAATTTGGAAAAGTCCATGACGGATTCCTTGGTGCGGCCTTGAGCCGCATGATTCCCGGGCCCACGCCGTGGGGACGTGGACCTTGATTGCGATAACCCGTAGGCGCGTCGGCTTGGGCCGGTCATCCCCGCTGAAGCGGAGATTCGCGGACTTCAAACGTTGTCGCCCGGAGCCCTGGATCCCCGCCTGCGCGGGGATGACGAACCAAGGCTTTCCGAAGGTTTTTGGTCAGTACGCCGCCGCGCTTATTTCGCCCCGGCCGTGCTCGCGACCTGCGGACCCGGTGCCGGGGCGCCCATCGCGATGGTCTTCGGCGCCACCGGCATGCCCGGGAAGAACACCTTCTGCACGCCGTGGACGATGACCTTGTCGGTCGGCGCCAGGCCCGATTCGACCACGCGCAGCCCGTCGATCATGCGGCCGAGCACGATGTCCTTGCGCAGAGCCTCGTTCTTCGGGCCGAGCACGTAGACGTACTTGCGGTCCTGGTCGGTGAGCACGGCCTTGTCGTCGACCAACATGGCCTTGAAATCGCCGGTGCCTTCGAGCTGGACGCGCGCGAACAAGCCCTGGGTGAAGATGCGGTCGGTGTTGTCGACCACCGCGCGGGCGCGGATGGTGCCGGTGCGCGGGTCGACCTGGTTGTCGGTGAAGTCGACCGTGCCCTGGTGCGGATAACCGGTTTCGCTGGCCAGACCGATACGGACCGGGTTCTTGTTGTCCTTGCGCTCGCCCTTACGCGCCAGCTCGTTGTAGCGCAGGTAGGTCTGCTCGTCGCTTTCGAAGTAGACGTACATGGGGTTTTGCGAAACCAGCGTGGTCAGCTGGGTCTGGTCGGCCTGGGCCAGATTGCCGACGGTGACCAGGGCGCGACCGGCGCGGCCGCTGATCGGCGCGCGCACTTCGGTGAAGGTCAGGTCGAGCTGGGCCGAGGCCACCGCGGCTTCGGCCGCGCGGACCGAGGCGTTGCCCTGGGTGGTGGCGGCGCGGCGGGTCTCGAACTCTTCGCGCGAGATCGCCTTGGCCTCGACCAGGGTCTGGGCGCGCTTGTCCTGGGTCTGGGCCAGGCGCGCTTCGGCGCGTGCGCGTTCCAGTTCGGCCTGGGCGCGGTTGAGTTCGGCGCGGTAACGGCGCTGGTCGATCACGAACAGCAGATCGCCCTTCTTGACCTCCTGGCCTTCCTGGTAGGCCACGCGCTCGACGTAGCCGCTGACGCGGGCGCGCAGTTCGACCGATTCCACCGCGGTGACGCGGCCGGTGAACTCGTCCCACTGCCGGACCTGCTTGCTCAGGACCTGGGCGACGCTGACTTCCGGCGGCGGCGGCGCGCCTTCGGGGGTGGCGGCCTGGCTGCCGCAACCGACCGCGGCGAGGGCAATGACGACGCTCGCGGCCAGCGCGAGCACGGAGAGCCCGACGCCGGCGCGGCCGGAACGGGCGAAGTAGTTGCTGGTGCTCATCGGGGGGTGGGTTCCTGTTTGGGATTCTTGGAGGTCAACGACTTCAACAATGCGCGCGCGTCCTGCAGGCAGCGTTGCGCGGTTTCGTCGGCGGTGCTGTCCGGATCTTGCGAACACGCATCGGTTGAAGCCGATTTAGGGGTGGGACGGGCGGTGGTGGGATAGGCGGGGGCACCGGCTGGCAGGCGGCTGGCGGGCGCTGAGGGGACGCGCGCGGCGCGCGGCGGCAACTGCGGCGGCGGGGCGACGCGCGAGGCATACGGCACCACCGCATGCGGCGGCTCGCTGTCGGCGTCGTGGTCGATCAGGGCCAACGCGCGCTGGCCGACCGACAGGGCGCTCGGCCATTCCGGGCAGGCGTTGCGTTGGTTGAACTCGGTGCACACCGGCGTATCGACCGCGAGCAGTTGCACGCGGACCGCCAACTGGCGCGCTTCGTCGTGCAGCACGCGCGCGAGCATGCGCAGGGCCGCGGCACCGATCGAACGGTGACCGTAACCGGCCCAGGGGTGCTCGCTGCCGGGACCGCCGATCAGCACGTAGGTGCCGCCGCGATCGTGTTCGGCCAGCAAGGGCAGCAGGTGGCGCGCTGCGGCGAGGTGGGGGAGGAGATCCTCGTCGAGCTTGCGGCGCAGGAACTCGGCCGGGTTGTCGAGCAGGCGGCCGCGTTCGGCGCTGCCGCACACCGCCGCGACCACTCCGGCCAGGGGACGGCCGAGTTTGCGCAGGGCGCGGGCGAGTTTGGCGCCGGCAGGGTCGTTGCTCACCGAGCCGGCGATCGTGGTCAGGTCGGCGTGGGGGAAGCTGGCCTTGAGCACTTTCAGTTCGCTGGCCTGGCGGGCGACCGCGATGACCGGCCGGCCGCCGTCGAGGGCGGCCTGGACGACGCCGCGACCGACACCGCCGGTGGCACCGAGTACAACCAAAGGGGCTTTCATTGTCCCGCTCCCGGGACTTTCTCTCCCGTCATCGGGATGATCCCATGACGAGTGTCATTCCCGGAATGACCCCGGGTGTAATGTGCCAGCACGGCACTGACGGCCGGCAGCAGCAGCATCGCCGAGGGCAGCGCGATGATGAAGGCCAGCACCCAGGCCAGCATCCAGGCCTCTTCGGCGCCTTGCGCCAGGCCTTGGCGGAACACGACCACGGCCAGCCCGATCAGGGCCGACATGGCCACCAGCATGAGTGGGAGAAACGCGAATCGGGCTTGTCGGGGGCTCAACATGGCGGGGGCCTTGGTGTCGATCTGCGGCACAGAGTAGAGAGACGGACGGCACTTGATTAGCCACTGATTCAGGGAATAATTGTCCCGACATCGGGCCAATGCCCCCATTGCCTCCTTGAATGCCTCCCGGCCGGCCCCAGACATGACGGCAGGGACGTGGGAGACACGGGGATCGAGCTTGCTCGCAGCCCGCGACGATGCCGTTACTGTCGCCGCCGCCGCCCCGCCCGGGCAGTGGAGGGGGTCAGCAAGGCGCCATGACAGCCGTCACCCGCTACCGCAGCTGCTACACACATCGAGTTTTTGAACTGACGAGAACCCCCGCGGCGCCGGTGCAAGGCGCGGCCTGCGGCAGGCTCCCGTTCGATCCACACCGCTACGGAGGCCATAGCCCATGGCTCACGATCTCAACGACACCCTGATCTTCGTCAAGGTGGTCGAGAGCGGCAGCTTCATCGCCGCCGCCCGCGTCCTGCGCCTGCCCAAGACCACGGTCAGCCGCAAGGTCCAGGAACTCGAAACCCGGCTCGGCGCGCAGCTGCTGCACCGTACGACCCGCAAGCTCGGCCTGACCGAGGCCGGCAATCTGTACTTCGAGCACTGCCAGCGCATCGCCCGCGAACTGGCCGAAGCCGAAAGCGCGGTCGGCCAGCTGCAGGGCGGCCCGCGCGGCTGGTTGCGCATCACCGCGCCGTATTCGGTCGGCATCACCTGGATCGCGCCCTTGCTCGGCGAGTTCCATGCGCGCCATCCGGAAGTGCGGGTGGAGATGAACCTCAGCAACGACACCGTCGACCTGATCGACAAGGGCATCGACGTGGCGCTGCGAGTCGGCGACCTGCCCGACTCCAACCTGATCAAGCGCCGCCTGGCGATCTTCCGCACCCAGATCTACGCCAGCCCGAACTACCTGGCCCGCCACGGCGAACCGCTGCACCCCGACGACCTGCGCCATCACCGCACCCTGGCGATGCCGAAGTCGCGGCGTAACAACGAGTACGTGTGGACGCTCAACGACGGCGAACGCAACGTCGATTACGTGATCGACCCGGTCATGGTCGCCAACGACCCGGGCCCGTTGCGCGGCGCGCTGCTGTGCGGCGAAGCGCTGATGCTGGCCGCCGACGTCACCGTCAAGGCCTTCGCCGAACAGGGTTACGTGCAGCGCGTGCTGGCCGGCTGGACCGGCCCGGAGTACGAGTTCAACGCGGTGTTCCCGCGCGGGCAGGTGCAGTCCCCCAAGGTACGGGCCTTCGTCGATTTCCTGGTCGAGCGCCTGAACTTCGACGCCGACTACATGCAGGTGCTGTGCCCGGACGCCAAGCGCTTCCGCAAGGCCTCCGAAGAAGCCGAAGCCGCGCTCGCCCACGGCCTGGCCAAGGAAGCCAACGACCAGCGCACCATCGCGGTACCCGTGGTCGAAGCGATCGAGGCGATCGCCGAAGCGGTCGACCTGCGCGGCAAGCCGCCGGCGCGCGCCGGCAAGGCGGCCGAGGAGCCCGCGCGCAAGGACGACACCCCGAGCGACGAGGACGCGGCGCTGGTGTGAGTGCCGAGGACGCGGCGCTGGTGTCAGCGCCGCGCCTGGGCACCAGGGCGCGTCGCGGTTGCGGTTGCCATAAGTGGCCCGGCCGGCGCCGGAAGCTTCGCACCTGCTTGAACAAAGACACCGCGAGTCCTTCCCCTGTAGGAGCGACCTCCTACTGGATTTCCTTCGGTCATAAGTCGCGGCCAAGGGATGCGCGGAGATGACAACGCCACCTCGGCTTATCGGAGCGGCGCACTTTCGCGGGGTAGGAGCGGCGTCCTACTGGATTTCCTTTGGTCACAAGCCGCGACCGCGTTACGACGGTCTTGCGGCGCATCGCTCAAGCAAGATCAGGATCAGGATCAGGATCAGGATCAGGATCAGGATCAGGATCAGGATCAGGATCAGGATCAGGATCAGGATCAGGATCAGGATCAGGATCAAACGCTAAAAGCTTCCGCCACTAAAGCGGCGGGTTACTTTCTTTTGTCTAAAGCAACAAAAGAAAGGTAACCAAAGAAAAATGCTTTGTTTTGAATCAAGGGCCCGCACGAGCGGTGCATACGCAGGGCTTTTTCATACGGGACATCCTTGTCCCGATGAAAAACAGCGCGCATCCCTGCGCGCCGCCCTCCGGGTCTTCGATTGCCTTCGCGAGTGCGGAACGGCGCACAGCAACCACAACGCTGCTTCGGGGTAGGAGCGGCGCAAGCCGCGACCGCGATCCGCGGCTGTCGGCGCGAGTGATCGTGGATGCTTGGTCGCGGCTCACGCCGCTCCTCCAGTGGTAGATCAACGTTGCCGTTGCCGTTGCCGTTGCCGTTGCCGTTGCCGTTGCCGTTGCCGTTGCCGAGATTTTGATCTGCTTTGCCGCCTTACCGGTCAAGTGGAGACCCGGAGGGCGCCGCACAGGACGTGCGGCGTTTTCCGATAAGACAGGGACGTCTTATCGGAAAATCCCGGCGCGAGCTGCGTGCTCGCAGGGGAGCTTCGTCAAGGAGAGCCCTTTTCTTTGGTTACCTTTCTTTTGGGCTTAGCAAAAGAAAGTAACCCGGCCGCGTCAGCGGACGGAAGCCGTAGATGTTGCTTCATCGCTCTGCGGCAAGAAACGTCGCCACGGCAAGCAGCACGGTCGCGGCTCGCGCCGCTCCCACCCCCGCGCCGGCAAGCATTTCATTGACGCGGCATCGGCGTTGCGATCACTGCGCGTCCCGCGGTCGCGACTCTCGTCGCTCCTACAACTAACCTACGCAGTGACATCGCAAGATCGAGGCGACGCGGTCGGCTGGCGCCGTTCCTGCCCTGCAGCAACCGGAATGACCCCACGCCGGTAACCGCACACAGTGGTCAACCCTCACCCGCCCAACCGCCACGCCAACCCCGACACCCGCGCCGCATGCCGCGACAGCGCCTGCCTCAGCACCGGTTCGCTGGCGGCGATGTGCAACGATTGCCGCGCGCGGGTCATGCCGGTGTAGAGCAACTCGCGTGAGAGATGACGCGCGTCCTGGCGCGGCAGCTGCAGCCAGACGCTGTCGAACTCGGAGCCCTGGGCCTTGTGCACGGTCATCGCGAAGGCGCCGCCGTGCGCAGGCAGGGCCGAGGGATGGAAACCGCGCACGCCGTCGCTGCCGCCGGCGAACCAGGCCACCGTGGTCGCCGCACTACCCTCTTGTTCGCGCGCACCGGCCGGGCGAGCGCCCGCATCGGCGCGCAGGCAGACGCCGATGTCGCCGTTGAACAAACCATGGCGGTAGCTGTTCTCGGTGATCAGCAGCAAGCGGCCATGGAAGTACGGCGGGCGATGCGCGCCTGCGAGCGCTTCTTCGATGCGTGCATTCAACGGCGCCGCGCCTTGGCCGCCGTCGCGCAAGGCGGTCAGCAGGCGCAGGCGCGCCGCCAGGGCGAGCGCTTCCAGCGGGTCGGCGGCGCCGGCCAAGGCACGCCAGGTCGGCAACAGCAGTTCGCGGCCGTTGCCGCTGAGCGGGTCGTACATGTCTTCGTGGAACTGCACGCCGGCCAGGCGGCCACCGCGCAACAAAGCGAGCACCGCATCGGCATCGCCGGCGCGGGTGGCCTCAGCCAGCGGTGCCAGTTCCAGGCTCTCGGCCTGGCGATAGCCACGACGCAGATGCACCCGGTAGGCGCCGAGCGGGGTCGGGTCGGGTTGTACCGGCAAGGCATCGCCGAGCAAAGGCCGCAACCGCTCCGCGAGCGCCAACGGCAGGCCGTCGTCCTCGCCGGCGGCATCGACGATCGCGGCGAGCACGTCGCCGGCTTCGACCGAAGGCAGTTGATCGCGGTCGCCGAGCAGGATCAGGCGTGCGCCGTCGGCCACCGCCTCGACCAGCTTGCACATCAACGGCAGGTCGACCATCGAAGCCTCGTCGACCACCACGATGTCGAACGGCAGCGGCCGGCTGGCGTCGTGACGGAAGCGCGGGCTGTCGGGCACGCTGCCGAGCAGGCGGTGCAGGGTGCTCGCTTCGACCGGCAAAGCCTCGCACAACGTCGTCTCGACGCCGTCCAGGTCGCGCAGCCGCGACGCTGCCGCACGCAGGCTTTCGGCCATGCGTTCGGCGGCACGCCCGGTCGGCGCGGCCAGTGCGATCCGCGGCGGCTCCGCGCCTTCGACGCGGGCCTGCGCGATCAACAACACCAGCAGCCGCGCGATGGTGGTGGTCTTGCCGGTGCCGGGGCCGCCGGTGGCGAGCAACAGCGATTGCAACAAGGCCACTGCCGCGGCGCGCGCCTGCCGGTCGTCGTCGCGCGCGTTCGGAAACAGCGCCGCGAACAACGGCGCCAGGGCCGCCAGGTCCGGCGCCGGCGGCGCCGAGGCGGCGATCCGGCGCAGGCCGGCGGCGAGCCGGCGTTCGTATTCGCGATAACGGCGCAGATACAGCAGGCCGCGCTCCAGCACCAAGGGCGCGTCGCGATGAGCGACGGCGCCGTCGGCCGGCGCGGCGATCCAGCGCGAATCGCGCAACGCCGCCAACCATTCCTCCGCAGGCGGCCAGTCGATCGCCGCATCGCTCAACAGCCACGGTCGCGACGGATCGAACGCGGCATGGCCGTGGGCGATCGCCTGCGAGGCCAGCGCCGCCGCCGCCAGCACCCAGTCGGGCGTGTCGCGGTCGAGCCGGCGCAGCGCCTGGGCCAGCGCGTGGTCGATCGTGCGCAAGGCGCCTTCGCGATAGAGCGTATCGAGCAGGCTCATGCCCCACCCCCGCGTCCCGCGAACAAGGCATCGACCGCATCGACCAGCGCGCGCGCCGGCTGGTGCGCGTACACGCCTGCGGCCGGATCCTCGGGATCCAGGCCGCGGCAGAACAGATAGCGCACGCCGCCGAAGTCGCGCGCGTAGTCGTAGTCCTCGCCCAGGCGGAAGCGCAACCAGCGGTGCAAGGCGATGGTGTAGATCAGCGATTGCAGGGTGTACTCGCTTTCGTCCATCGCCCGCTCGACATGCGCGGCGTCGTAGGCGGGCAGCCGGTTGGTCTTGTAATCGAGCACGTAATAGCGCCCATCGTGGACGTAGACCAGGTCGATCTTGCCGGTCATCAGGCCTTCGAGCCGGCGCCGCAGACCGAAGGCCTGGCGCTCGCGCAGCCAACCGTGCGCATGCATGGCATCGAGCAAAGCGTCGATCGGCGCCGATTCGAGGGCGAAGTGGAACTCCATCTCAGCGCGGCGTTCGCGCTCGGGCACCTCACACAGACGCGCGCCTTCGGGCAGCGCGGCGGTCAGGGTCAGGCCGACCAGCGAGGCCAGCACCGGCAGGCCTTCGTCGATGTCGGCCTCGGTATAGCCTTCGGCGCGCAAGGCCGACGCCAGCACCTCGCCCTCGCCCGGCGGCTCGGCCTGGCCCGGCGTCCAATCGCGCCAGGCGCCGAAATCGACCCGTTCGAGCGCGTCGTGGACGACGTTACCGAAGCGGCTGCCGGAGAAGCGCGCATCGGCGGGCGTGAGCAAGGCCGGCGCGGTCTCCGGTTCGTCCTCGGCGCCGCGTTCGTCCAGCGCTACCAACGGCGCATCGCCGCCGCTGGCCTCGTTGGTGAGCTGGGTAAAGCTGTAGACCCACCAGTCGCGCGCCAGATTGCGGCGCGCGCTACGCGCCGGCGGCACCGCGCCAGACGCGGCCGGCAACAGCGGCGCGGGCGCGGCTTCGAGGGCGCCGTCGTCGATGACGATCTCGCCGGCATGGCCGGCGGCGAGCGCGTCGGGATCGGCCACCATCGCCAGCAACGGCGAGGCCGGCGCCAGGTACAGGGGACCGCTCGCCAACCACAGCGCATGGCGCGCGCGGGTCAGGCCGACGTAGAGCAGACGCGCGTCTTCCGAACGCGATTCGATCGCGGCGCGTTCGCGCGCACTGTCCCAGTCGGGCGCGCGCGGGTCGACCACCTCGGTCTGCAATTGCAGCACCCGGCCCAGCTCCGGATCGGGGTACTCGCACAAACGCCCGCCGCGCGGCTCGCGGCCGATCGCGATGAAGGGCAGAAACACCAGGCCGAACTCCAGGCCCTTGCTCTTGTGCAGGGTCAGGATCTGCACCCGCCGCGCGTCCGACTCCAAACGCAGTTGCTGCTTCTCGTCGCTGTCGTCGGCCTCGGCGATGCGCAGGCGCAGCCAATCGCGCAGACCGTGCAGGCCGAGCGAGCGGGTGTCGGCTTCCTGCAGGGTTTCGCCGAGTTGCATCAGGTTGGTCAGGCGGCGTTCGCCGTCGGCCAAGGTCAGCAGGCGCGGCGCCTGCTCGGCGCACAGGTCGGCGATCAGGGCCAGCGGCCCGTGCCGCTGCCATCGCTCGCGCCAGCCCAGCGCGCGCATCTGCCAGTCACGTTGCCAAGGCTCGTCCTCGGACAAGCGCGCGATCGCGCTGGCGTCCAGGCCGATCAAAGCGGTCGCGAGCGCCGCACGCAGGCGGCCGCTGTCGCCGGGGTGCAGCAAGGCGTCGAACAGGCTCAACACGTCCAGGGCCTGCTCGGTCGCGAACAAGCTGCGGCGACCGGCCGCAACCGCGGGAATGCCGGCCGCGATCAAGGCCTGCTGGATGCGCGCGGCCTCGTCGTGGCTGCGCACCAGCACGGCGATGTCGGCCGGCTGCACCGGCCGGCCGGCGATCTCGGCGCGGCCGTCGCGCGCATCGCGCAGCCAGGCGTGGATCGCGGCGACGCAGGCGCGGGTGGCGAGCTCGCGCGATTCCGGCGCATTCCATTCGGGTTTCTTGCGGCCGTCGTCGGGTGCCGGCAAGCGGCGCAAAGTCAGCGCCGGCGCGGTCGCGCCGTGGCGTTGCAGGTCGGCATCGGCGACGGCGCCGCCGGGCTGGACCTCGCGGAAGCGGATGCGCGCATCGATGAAGGCCGTCTCGCCGGCCTGCGCATACAGCGCCGAGAGCGCGCGCAGCAGGGAGGGCCGCGAACGGAAGTTGTGATCCAGCGGCGGCGCCTGTTCGGCGCGCTGGGCCGCCATCAGATACGTGTGCACGTCGCCGCCGCGGAAGCCATAGATCGCCTGCTTGGGGTCGCCGATCAGGAACAGCGCGCGTTCGCCGAACACGCGCTCGAAGATCCGCCACTGGCGCGCGTCGGTGTCCTGGAATTCATCGACCAGGGCCACTGCGTACTGTTCGCGCAAGCGTTCGGCCAAGGCATCGCCGTGCGGCCCTTCCAAGGCGCTGGCGACGTCGGCGATCAGATCGTCGAAGCTCTGCACCCGGCGCACGCGCTTGAGTTCGCTCAGCCGCTTGCCGGCTTGCTCGCGCACTTGGTGGACCAGGGCCACCGCCTGCGCGGCCAGCCATTGCGCGCGCAGTTGCGCGGCGTCGAGGTAAGCCGCGACGGCGTCGAACAGCGGCGAGGACGGCGTCGCCGCCTCCTTGCCCTTGTTGGTGCGCGCGGCCAGGGTCGCCGGGGTCAACCGTTCGATCCGCGGGTCCAGCGCCTGGGCGGCATCGCCGTGCGCGCTCCACTGGCTCAGCAGCAGCCACAACTCGCGCGGCAGCGTCGCGCGATAACTGTTGCCGTTGAGCACCTTGGCGGCGATCGCGGCATCGAGCCGCGCGCAGGCTTCATCGCCGTGTTCGGCGAACGCCGCGCTCAGCATTTGCGCCGCCTGTTGCAACGCCGGCAACGGGTCGTCCGACTGCAACGGCACCGGCGGCAACAGTTGCTGCGTGCGCAGTAACGGGCCGAGATCGGCCGCGAGCGAAGGCGGGCCGCCCGGCCATTGCAACGACAGCAGTTCGGCCGCGGTCGCCTCGCTGCCGAAGGCGCGCCACAGGTCCACGGCGATCTCGTCGTGCAATTCGCGTTCGCTGCCGATCATCTCCGGCGCCGCGAACGGCTGTCCGGTTTCGAGTGCGTGCTCGGCCAGGACCCGCGCGCAGAAGCCGTGGATGGTGACCACCGCGGCCAGGTCGATCTCGCGCGCCGCACGCGCAAGGCGCGCGCGCAAGGGCGCGGCGCCTTCCTGCGCGGCCTGCGCCTCGACCAGGCTGCGGGTCAGCGCGCGCTCGTCGTCGTCGCCGTCGCGCGGCAAGGCCGGGTCGTCGGCGGCGATGCGCGCGGCCAGCAGCAAACGGCGGCGCAGGCGCTCGCGCAGTTCCTGGGTGGCGGCGTCGGTGAAGGTCACCGCGAGGATCTCGCCGATGCGCAGTTCGCGTTCGATCACCAGGCGCGTGACCAGGGTCGCCAGGGTATAGGTCTTGCCGGTGCCGGCGCTGGCCTCGATCAGGCGCAGGCCGTCGAGCGGCAGTTCCAGGAAAGGATCGCGCACGGCGTTCATGCGTCGCCGCCTTCGTCGCGGCCGTGGACGACGGCGCCGAACACCAGCTTGGCGATCTCGCGGAATTCTTCGCCGAGCATCGGGTCGCGGAACGGATCGCGCCCGCGCAAGGCCAGGCGCGCGCCGGGCGTGGTCGCTTCGCCCCAACTGCGCGGGCTGCCGTGCCATTGGCTCTCGGCCTTGCCCCAGCCGTCCTTGTCCTGAGCGGCGGCTTCGTACCAGAGCCAGCCGGCGCGCGGCAGGAAGGGCAGCGGCGCGCGCAAGCCGTAGTCGCGCAGGCGCAACAAAGTACGTAGCGCAGCCTGGGCCTGCTGCGGCGCCAGCGCTTCGCGCAGATGCGGCCCCGGGCCGCCGTCGACCTGGGCGAACTGGGCCAGCGGGCGCCGGTCGCCGAGCGCCGACAGCACCAGCCAGTCGAGACCGTGGGCGATCTGCGACGGCCCGTGCAGGCTGTCGAAACGCAGCCGCGCGAGGCCGCCGGCGTAGACGTCGTCGAGCCGGCCGAGCAGGCGCGCGTCGCCGAGGTCGAGTTCGAACGGCAACGCTTCGGCCTCGCCGCTGCGCCAGCCGGCGAAGGCGTCGGCATAGGGCCGCACCTGACCGAGCAGAGCATCGAGCTGGCGCCGGCCGAGCGGGCCGGACGGCAACAGCGCGCGCGCGCGCAACGTCGCCTGCAGGCGCTCGCGGTCGATGCGGCCGCCGCCGGCGATCAGGTCGTCGAACACCGCGCGCTGCAGTTGCTGGCGGAACAGGCCCGGGCCGGGCAGCACCAGCGGCTCGACGTCGTCGCTGCTGTCGATCTCGTCGGGCAGGCGCAGACCGAGGCGCTGGCGCAGGAACGCGGTCGGCGGGTCGCGCAGGAAGCTGCGCAGGTCTTGATAGGTCACGCTGCCGTCGTCGGCGGCGTCGGGATCCGGCGGCAAGGGCTCGTTGAGCCAGGGGCCGATCTCGCCGCGCAGGCCGAGCGCACCGGCGTCGACCGCCGGCCGCCATTCGGCGCGGTAACTGAAACGGCGCGGCTCCGGCTCGCGCTCGCCGGCGCCGAACGCGGCCGCGGCGAACGGCTGCAGGGGTTCGCGCACCACGAACTCGCTGCGCGCCGCGGCCGGATCGGCGTGGTAACGCGCGGCCACGTCGAGCAGTTCCGAGACCAGGGTCGAGGGTTCGCGCTGGCTGCCGTCGCGCGGATCGGCGCCGAGGTAACTCAGGTAGAAGCTGTCGGAGGCGGCGCCGAACAACTGCAGGAACAAGAAGCGGTCGTCGTCGCGCAGCGAGCGGTCGCCGTGGCGGCGCGCGGCGGTGCCGAGTTCCGCGGCGAGCCGGTTGAGGCCGCCGGCCGGGTCGCGGCGCGGGTAATCGCCGTCGTTCATGCCGAGCAAGCAGATCACCCGGAACGGAATCAAACGCATCGGCACCATGCGGCCGAAGCTGACGCCGCCGGTCAGCAGCGGTGCGCGGGTGTCGGCCTCGGCGAGCGCGGCGCGGAAATGGCTGCGCACCACTTCCGCCCCGACGCTGCCTTCGAAGCCGGCCTTGGCGGCATCGCGGGCGAAGCTTTCGATCAGGTTGCGCAGGCGTTCGAGGGTGCGTTGGTCGGTGGCATCGCGCGGGCGTTCGGGCAGCATCGCCCGCAACAGGCCGAGCAGGCGGTCGGCCCAGTGCGCCGGGCTCAGTTCGGCATCGAGCGCCCGTTCGAAGCGCGCCAACACCCGCAGCAGACGGATCAGCGCATCCAGCGCGTCCAGCGAGGCGCCTTCGAGCTCGGCATAGGGCGCGATGCCGGCGATCATCTCGTCGGGCGCGGCGCCGTCGCCGGCGGCGTGGCCGAGCAGCAGGCGGTCGAGCGCGAACGCCCAGGTGTAGGCGTCGTCGCCGGGGGCGTCATGGCGGCTGCGATGGGCGGCGTCGATGCCCCAGCGCGCGCCGGCGTTCTGCAGCCAGGTGCGCAGGCGTTCGAGGCCGGCGCCGTCGAGGCCGGCTTGATCGGCGATCGCCGGCGTCGCCAGCAGGTCGAGGATTTCGCTGAGGCCGAAGCGCGAGACCGGCAAGGCCAGCAGGCGCAGGAACACTTCCGCGAGCGGCTCGGACGCGAGCGGGCTGGCATCGGCCAGCGCATACGGAATGAAACCCGGGCGCCCGGCCAGGCCGCCGAACACCGCGGCGATGTGCGGCGCGTAGGGATCGATGTCGGGCGCCAGCACCGCGATCTCGCGCGGCTGCAACGGCGGATCGAAGCGCCGGCCCTCGGCCGAGTTCGGATCGAGCAGGCCCTGCAACTGATCGTGCAGCACCTGCACTTCGCGCAGACGGGTGTGGCAGGCGTGCACCTGCAGGCTGGCGTCGCCGCGATCGACGCGCTCGCGCCACGGCGTCGCCGGCAGCGCGCGCCGATGCAGCAGGTCGCGTTGCAGGCGCTGCAGCAGGCTGTCGCGCGCGGGATCGTCGTGACGGCTCTCTTCGGGATCGGCGTAGGCGGCGATTTCGCCGGAGGGGTGCACGACCTCGTAACCGCCGAGCACCGCCATGAAATCGCGGCCGGCCGCGCCCCAGGCCTGCAGCAACGGGTTCTCGTCGTCGCCGAAGGCGGCGTCCTCGCCCAGGCGCAGGCGTTCGGCCAGAGTGCCCAGGTCGCCCCAGTACTTGCGCGTCGGGGTCGGCAGATAGAAATGCAGGGTGCCGGCGATCGACTGGGTCGCGATCATCCGCAGCACGTCGGGCGAGACGTTGAGGGTGGCGAAGGCGAACAAGCGCGGCGGCAGTCCGCGCGGCGGATGCGCGATGCCGGCCTCGCCCTGGAAGCGGGTCAGGTAATCGTCGATGCGGCGCGCGCGGTAGCGGCGGCCGGCGGCGACCCGGCGCCACAGCGCGGCCTGCGGATCGTTGCGTTCGTGGCCGGCGTCCCAGGCCAGCAGCCAGTCGCGGCGCCAGGCCTGGTACTTCTCGAACAGCGAGGCCAACTCGCCCGACAGCGACCACGACTTCAGCGGGTCGTCGCCGTCGAGATAGGCGCGCAGCGGCGCCAGCGCCGGCTCGCGCATTTGCCCCGGCTGCGACAACACCTCGTACAAGCGCCAACGCAGGGCCTGAGCATCGAGGTCCTCGCCGGGGTGATCGCGGTCCTGCTCGGTCGCGTTGGCGTCGAGCGCGCGCTGGACGAATTCGCCCGGGGTCAGGAATTCCAGATTGGCGGCGATGCCGTAGGCCTGGGCCAGCGTCGCCTGCAGCCAACGGCGCATCGCCACTTGCGGGATCAGGATCACATCGGGCGCAAGCAAGGGCTGCCCCGGCGCGGGCGTGCGCAACTCCTGCGCGAGCAGACCCGCCAGCACGTCCAGCGCATTGGAATGATAAAGACGGAAATCGGCACGCGCGGGCATCCCGCCATCTTGCCGCAAGGGCGCCGGATGCGCTGCGGCCGGTTGTGGCGTTTGCGGGATGGGAGGACTACAAGAGCAAGAGCAAATCCCCCCCTGCCCCCCTTTTCCAAAGGGAGGGGACTTCTTCTTGAAGATGTCGCGGTGATGTTCGTGCGCGCTCGCACCGTTTGGGTTACGCCTTGTTTGACGGTCCATCCGAGGCGCGCAGCGCTGGACGCTCCGACCAGAGCGGTTGTTGATGAGTCCCGCCGAAGCGATGGACTGTCAGACCCAACCTCATCCCAAAAACAGATCCCCCCTTTGAAAGGGGGCAGGGGGATTTGCTCCTTGCTCTCCCCCCTCGCTCCTCACCTCTCGCTCCTCGCTTCCGCTGCCCCTTCCCAGCCCCCAACACACTTAAAACCGTTTTAATCGCCGCCGGCCACCCTGCCTCGGCGATGCGACGACGGCTGAACGCTCCATTCCGCCACCGCCGCGAGCGAGGCCGCCTAACCTGCGACAATGGCCGACGCTCGACCCCGGTTCAGGCTGGCTGGGCCAAGCTGCGCCGTTTTGCAGCCTCGTCCGACCGTCTCATCGCCCTCGCACACGGACAGTCCTACCGCATGACGACCGAACCGCCCATCGTCCGCCTGACCGACCTCCGCCTCGACCGCGGTGGCCGCAGCGTGCTGCGCGGGATCAATCTGTCGGTGCCGCGCGGCAGCATCGTCGCGGTGCTGGGCCCGTCGGGCAGCGGCAAGTCGACCCTGCTGTCGGCCCTGACCGGCGAACTGGCCCCGGCCGCGGGCACGGTCGAGGTGTTCGGCCAGAAGGTGCCGCAGGATCAGCGCGAGCTGCTCGAACTGCGCAAGGGCATCGGCGTGCTGCTGCAGGGCAACGGCCTGCTGACCGACCTCACCGCGGCCGAAAACGTCGCCCTGCCGCTGCGCGCGCACACCCGCCTGCCGAAGGCGCTGATCCAACGCCTGGTGCTGATGAAGCTGCACGCGGTCGGCCTGCACGCCGCCGCGGATGCCTTCCCGCGCGAGCTGTCCGGCGGCATGGCGCGCCGGGTCGCGCTGGCGCGCGCGCTGGCACTGGACCCGCCGCTGATGATCTACGACGAGCCGCTGACCGGGCTGGACCCGATCGCCTCGGGCGTGGTCATGAGCCTGGTGCGCCGTCTCAACGACACTCTCGGCCTGACCAGCATCGTGGTCACCCATCACGTCCACGAAACCCTGCCGGTCGCCGACCACGCCATCGTGATCGCCAACGGCGGCATCGTGTTCTCGGGCACGCCGGGCGAACTCGAACGCAGCCAGGACCCGCTGGTGCGCCAATTCCTGCTCGGCGAACCCGACGGCCCGATCGGCTTCGACGCCGCACCGCGCACCACCACGGAGGCCGCCTGATGCCCTTCATCGCTGCGACCCGCTCGCTGGGCCGTGCCGGCCTGTTCTCGCTGTCGGTGCTGCGCGCGTCCAAGCCGACCCGCGACTTCTTCCGCGAGCTGATCCGCGAGATTTACAAGATAGGTGCACGTTCGCTGCCGATCATCGCCGTTGGCGGCGCGTTCGTTGGCTTATCGGTGACATTGCTGGGCTATCGCGCGCTCGACACCTACGGCGCCGCCAACCAGGTCAGCGCCATGCTCGGCCTGGGCATGTATCGCGAGCTGGGGCCGGTGCTGACCGCATTGCTGTTCATCGGCCGCGCCGGCAGCTCGATCGCCGCCGAACTGGGCCTGATGCGGGCGACCGACCAGATCACCGCGCTCGGCCTGATGGCGATCGACCCGATCGCCAAGGCGGTCGCGCCGCGCTTCTGGGCGGCGGTGCTGTGCGTGCCGCTGCTGACCGGTTTCTTCTGCAGCCTGGCGATCAGCGCGAGCTATTTCGAATCGGTGCACGTGATCGGCATCGAGTCGGGGATCTTCTGGCAGGTGCTCAAGGACAGCGTCGATTTCTTCGACGACTTCCTGATGGCCTTCGTGAAGTCGGCGGTGTTCGGCGCGACCGCGGCCCTGGTCGCGGCCTATGTCGGCTACCACGCCGAGCCGACCATCGAGGGCACCTCGGTGGCGACGACCCGCGCCGTGGTCAACGCCTCGCTGCTGGTGCTGATGTTCAACTTCGTGATGTCGGCGCTGCTGTTCAAGTAAGTAAGGTGGCCCGGGCCGGATGAGGGCAGGGACGAGGTCGAAGCTGCGCAAGCGCGCCGCCCTCACCCCCACCCGGCGCAACACCCAGGTTTTGCTCGACACGTCGTAGACCAACCGTTACATCGCCGCGCCGAACCGCGCGGGCTTTATCCCAAGGTGATGCCATGTCCGTACGCAGTCCCCGCATCGAATTCGCCGTAGGCGCATTCCTGCTGCTCGCCCTGGCTTCGCTGCTGGTGCTGGCGATCGCCTCCACCAACGGCAAGTTCGGCTTCGGCCGCAGCAGCTACGAGATCACCGCGCGCTTCACCACCATCGGCGCGCTGCGCCCGAACGCGCCGGTCAAGATCGGCGGCGTGACCGTGGGCCAGGTCGCCGACATTTCGCTCGACCCGGTCAAGTACAGCTCGATCGTGACCCTGGCCATCGACAACCGCTACCAGAACCTGTCGGCCGACACCGCCGCCGGCATCTTCACCAGCGGCCTATTGGGCGAAAGCTACATCGGCCTGACCCCGGGCGGCGACCCGGACAACCTCAAGCCCGGCGACGAGATCTACCTGACCCAGCCGGCCGTCGACCTGATCCAGCTGGTCGGCAAGTACATGTTCAGCGGCGGTGGCGCACAAGGCGGCAATGCGGCCGGCGATTCGGCCGCCAAGCCCGCCGACGCCGGCGTTCCCGACTATCTCCAGGGCGAAGCCGCCCCCTCCACCGACGAGACCAAGAAATGAAGCGTTCACTGATCTCCATCGTCCTCGCCTCGGCCCTGCTCGCCGGCGCTCCCTCGCTCGCCCTCGCCCAGGTCACCGCGGCGCCGGGCACCGCACCCGCCGCCGGCACGCCGAGCGCGATGGTGCTCAACAACAGCACCCGCATCCTGTCGACCCTGGAAGCGCGCCGCGCCGAGTTCAGCAAGAACCGCGCCGCGCTCAGCCAGTTCATCTCGACCGAGTTCAACCAGGTGTTCGACCGCGACTACGCCGCGCGCCTGGTCCTGGGCACGCACGGCCGCGGCGCCTCCGATGCCGACGTCGCCGCGTTCGCCGATGCCCTCACCGGCAGCTTGATGCAGCGCTACGGTTCGGCCCTGCTCGACTTCAACACCAAGCTCAAGGTCCGCATCAAGTCCGAGACCCCGCTGCGCGGCGGCGCCATCGTCAAAGTCTCCAGCGAGTTCCTGCGCCAGGGCGGCGAGCCGATTCCGGTCGACTACCTGCTGCGCAAGAACGGCGCGCAGTGGAAGGTGTTCGACGTGATGGTCGAAGGCGTGAGCTTCGTGCAGACCTTCCGCAATCAGTTCGACACGCCGCTGAACCAGAAGTCGATCGCCCAGGTCGCCAAGGACCTCAAGGCCGGCAAGCTGCAAGCCCAGGCGAGCGGCAACTGAGCATGGGCGCAGCGACCGCCCGCGACGCCGCCGGCGTGCGCAAGGACGGCGACGCGCTGGTGTTCAGCGGCGCGCTCGACCGTGACGCGGCGGCGACGCTGTGGTCGCAGGCGCGCGCGCTGGTCGGCGGCGTGCGCCGCTTCGACCTCAACGCAGTGACCGAGGTCGACAGCGCCGGACTGGCGCTGTTGGCCGAGCTCGCCGCGCAGGTCGAAGGCGTCGAAGTGGTCGGCACGCCGGCCGGGCTGAGCGAGTTGCGCGCGGCCTACCGGCTCGACGACGCGCTCGGTTTCGGTCGCTAAGTTCAGGCTCTTACGTTCCGGTCACTGATTCGCAAGTTCCGTCGCAGAACTATCCTGTTGCGGTCGCCAACGCCGACGGATCCGGCCTGGCTGCCCCCACCCGTTGTCCCGGAAGACTAGACTGCAACCATGCGCCCCCACGCACTCTCACTCTCGCTCGGCCTGGCCTTGGCCGCGCTGCATTCCGTACCGGCTTTCGCGCAGGACGCGACCCCGGCCTCCGCCGCCGAAGCGACCCTCGTAAGCGCCACGGCGCAGAACGAACCGGCGCTCGCGACGCCATCCGTCGAATCGCTCGCGCTCACCGACACGGCGACCACGCCGGCCGATGCGGCCGCGACGACGCCGGCCGACACGGCGCAGGCGGCAACGGCCGAGCCCGCTCTCGACTACGCCCTCGCCCAGGTCGAATCGAGCCAGGCCCAACCGGCACAGCCCGATCCGAATGCGCCCGCGGCCGAAGCCGCCGAGCCGCCGCCGGCCACCGCCACGGGCGAACCGAGCGCGGCCGACGACCAGCGCACCGAGGCCGAGCGCGATTTCGACGCGCTGTACGGCACCCCGGCGCAGGAGTACGACCCGGTCGCCGACCCGACCCTGCCGGCGCCGGCTTCGGTCCCGGGCGCGTTCGACCCGTGGGAGAAGTACAACCGCAAGATGCACCGCTTCAACATGGCGGTGGATCGCGGCGTCGCCCGCCCGCTCGCGCGCGCCTACTCCAAGGTCGTGCCGCGTCCGGTGCGCCTGGGCGTCAGCAACTTCTTCAACAACCTCGGCCAGCCGGTGTCGATCCTCAACGCGCTGCTGCAGGGCAAGCCCAAGCAGGCCGCGCAGGCGCTCGGCCGCTTCGCGCTCAACACCACGCTCGGCATCGGCGGCATCTTCGATCCGGCCAGTGACGCCAAGCTGCCCAACCGCAGCGAAGACTTCGGCCAGACCCTCGGCGTGTGGGGCTGGAAGCGCTCGCGCTATGTCGAGCTGCCGTTCTTCGGCCCGCGCACCGTGCGCGACTCCTTCGGCGCCCTCGGCGATGCGCCGTTGAGCCCGCTGCGCCACGTCGAACGCGACCGCATCCGCATCCCGCTGCAGGGCCTGCAACTGGTCGACGTGCGCGCCCAGCTGCTGCCGCTCGACAGCCTGCGCGACGGCGCCGAGGACGAGTACGCCCTGGTCCGCGACTCCTGGACCCAGCGCCGGGACTACCAGATCTTCGGCGACCGCCTCGACAAGAACGGCGACAGCGCCCTGCCGGAGTACCTGCAGGACGACAGCAACCCCAGCGTGCCGGCCGACGCGATGCCGGTGATGCCGACCGACGGCGGCCGCTGAGTTTTACTCGCAACATCCCGTAACGACGAACGGCCCGGATGCGTATCCGGGCCGTTCTGCTTTAGCGGTACCGGAACTTCAAGCCTGCGGCGCTTCATCCCCGCCCAGCGGCAACAAGCCCGCGGCCCCTTCGATCGGCCGCACGCCCTCTTCGCCGTCTTCCGAGGCAACGTCCTCGTCGGCCGACAACTCGACCAATTTCGGCGGCAAGGCCTTGTTCGGCTTCACGCCCATGTCCTTCAGCATCTCGGCCTGGCGGATCACACTGCCCTTGTTGCGGCTGAGCTTGTCGCGCGCGGCATCGAAGCTGTCCTTGGCCTGGCCGATGCGGTCGCCGACTTTCTCCAGGTCGGCGACGAAGGCGCACAAACGGTCGTAGAGCTGCGCACCGCGCTTGGCGATTTCCTGGGCATTGCGGTTCTGCGCTTCCTGCCGCCACAGATGCGCGACGGTGCGCACCACGAACAGCAAGGTCGACGGGCTGACCATCAGCACGTTGCGCTGCCATCCGTCCATGAACAGATTGCGGTCGTTGGTGACGGCAAGCATGAAGGCCGGCTCGATCGGCACAAACATCAAGACGAAATCGAGCGAACGCAGGCCGTAAAGGTCCTGGTAGCGCTTTTCCGACAGCCCGCGCATGTGCGCGCGCACCGAGTCCATGTGACGCTTGAGCGCGCGCGCGCGTTGCTCGTCGTCTTCGCCGCTCGCGTACTCCTCGTACGCGGTCAGCGAAACCTTGGAGTCGATCACCAGATGCCGGTCCTCGGGCAGATGCACGGTGACGTCGGGACGGCGTTCGCCGTCCTCGCTGTTGTGGCTTTCCTGGACGTCGTACTCCTCGCCCTTGCGCAACCCGGCCGACTCCAGCACGCGTTCGAGGATCAACTCGCCCCAGGCGCCCTGCGCCTTGCTCGACCCCTTGAGCGCGCTGGTGAGGTTCTTGGCATCGTCGCTGAGCGACTGGTTCAGCGCCATGAGCTGGCGCACCTGCTCGCCGAGCGCGGTGCGGTCGCGGGTCTCGTTGTCGTAGACCGTTTCGACCTTGCTCTGGAATTCGACCAACTTCTTCTGCAGCGGATCGAGCAGCAAGCCGAGATGGCTGCGATTCTGCTCGGTGAAGCGCTTGCTCTTTTCTTCGAGGATGTCGTTGGCGAGGTTCTTGAACTCGGAAGTCAGCTCTTCGCGCACTTCGCGCAGTTGGGCGATCTTGGCCTGCGACTGATTACGTTCGGCGTCGAGCTGGGTCGCCAGTTCGGCGGCCTGCACCGACAGGCGGTTGGCCTCGGCGGCATGCCGATCGCGCACGCGCTCGGTCTCTTCCAGGTTCGACCGCGCCACCCGCAAGCTGTCCTGCTCCTTGGCCAGCTCGGCGCCGACGCGACCGATCGACTCGCGCAGCACGCCGCTGTCGCGCACCAACTGATCGCGCAGACTTTCGAGTTCGCCGAGACGCGATTGCAACTCCGGTATGCGCGCAGCGCGCTCCTGCAACTGGGCCCGCTCCTGGTTGGCCGCATTCAACTGCGTGCCCAACTCCGCGCGCGCCGCCTCCAACGCTCTCGCGGCGCCGGCCCGGGCCAGCAGCCAGGCGAGGACGGCGCCGATCAACAACGCGAACAGGATGGCAACGAGGGCAGCGGTCAGGGGCATCGGAAAACTCTTGGAGAAGGCCTTGGGGCCAGGCGCCGGGTGTGGGCGGTATGGGGCAGGCGATATGGAGCAGGCGGCGTGGAGCGGGCGATGGGAGGCAGGCGGTTCGACGACGCTCGGTTCCAAGCCGGTGGGTCGATACCGATCGCAGTCTGCCCGCGGTGCCGCAGGATGGGTGTCTAGTCTAACGGGGTGAGTCTCAGGCCCTGCGATGGCGAGCGGTTAAGCCGTGGCCGTCGCCCGGCGATGGCGGCCGTCGACCGCCCATTCGGGTGGAACCCGGCGCGAAGGCGAAATGCGCAGGCGGTCGCAGATCGCGCCTGAATCGGGGCGGCCGAGTTCCGTACGGAACCGAACCGCCGCCGGGAACTGTGCCAATCTGGATTTGCCCCGATCGGCTTCGCCGACCGGCCACCGCAAGGATCGCATGCATGGACCCGCAAGCTCCCCGGCTCTACGCCGACCCGCGCGGCATCTGGCGCGACGACGGCGCCGGCCGCGTCCACGGCATCCGCTGGGCCGACATCGACGGCATCGACGGCTATGCGATCGACGTGGTCGACCGCAAGCTGATCTTCGTCGAGCTGGGCACCGTCAGCGGCGACAGCCTGGAGCTGCGGACCGACTGGCCGGGCTATCGCGAGGTGGCGACCGCGATGAGCGTGCACCTGCCGGGGTTGGACCTGGACGCCTTGAAGCGCCTCGAATTCGCCCTGCCCGACGACCCACCGGCGGTGTTGTGGTGGCGCGATTGAGCTGTTCGGATGTCGCGCGCTGCGCTACCAATCGTCCCCTGTAGGAGCGGCGTGAGCCGCGAACGCGGGACGCACACAAACGACAGCGCCTACGTGGCCCATCGAAGCGGCGTACTTCCGCGAGGGTAGGAGCGGCGCGAGCCGCGACCGCGGGACTCGCAGAGATGACAGCGCCCACGTGGCCCATCGACACGGCGCACTTTCGCGAGGGTAGGAGCGGCGCGAGCCGCGACCGCGGGACTCGCAG
Source organism: Lysobacter antibioticus (assembly GCF_001442535.1). Lineage (NCBI taxonomy): Bacteria > Pseudomonadati > Pseudomonadota > Gammaproteobacteria > Lysobacterales > Lysobacteraceae > Lysobacter > Lysobacter antibioticus. Next base: position 1,398,587 of record NZ_CP013141.1, read on the forward strand.
AGATGACAACGCCCACGTGGCCCATCGACACGGCGCACTTCCGCGAGGGTAGGAGCGGCGCGAGCCGCGACCACGGGACGCACACAAACGACAGCGCTGACGTGGCCCATCGACACGGCGCACTTCCGCGAGGGTAGGAGCGGCGCGAGCCGCGACCGCGCTGCGATGGTCTTGCGGCGTCTCTTTCAAGCAAGATCAAGATCAAACGCTAAAAGCTTCCGCCACTAAAGCGGCGGGTTACTTTCTTTTGTCATAAGCAACAAAAGAAAGGTAACCAAAGAAAAATGCTTCTTTTTGAGTCAAGGGCCCGCACGAGCGATGCCGACGCAGGGATTTTTCATACGGGACATCCCTGTCCCGATGAAAAACGGCGCGCTTCCCTGCGCGCCGCCCTCCGGGTCTTCGATTGCCTTCGCGAGGGCTCGGCGGCGCACAGCCAGAGCCAGAGCCAGAGCCAGAGCCAGAGCCAGAGCTAAGGCTCTAGGATCGAAATGGCTTCGAGAAATTTTCGTCAGCAGAGATTCGCGGTCGCGGCTCGCGCCGCTCCTACCCAAGAGCGACCACGTTGCCGTTGCCGTTGCCGTTGCCGTTGCCGTTGCCGTTGCCGTTGCCGTTGCCGTGATTTTGATCTGCTTTGCCGCTTTTCCGGTCAAGTAGAGACCCGGAGGGCGGCGCACAGGACGTGCGCCGTTTTCCGATAAGACAAGGATGTCTTATCGGAAAATCCCGGCGCGAGTGACGTACTCGCAAGGGAGCTTCGTCAAGGAAAAGCACTTTTCTTTGGTGACTTTTGACCGAAGGGAATCCAGACGGACTTTTGGGGCTTTGGCCAAAAGAAAGTTACCCGCACCCTTTAGGGGGCGGAAGCTTCGTGCGTTTGATCTTGCTGGTTGGATATACCGCAAGACCGTCACAGCGCGGTCGCGACTTGCGTCGCTCCTACCCGTTGCCTGCGTGGAGATGCCGGCGCGAGACCGCAAGATCGCTGTCGCGGCTCACGCAGCTCCTACATGATTCGCTAGTGCGCCGCTCCTACAGACGGAGCGACGCATTACAAACCTGGCAATCAGCTCAATCCAACACGCGACAGAACACCGCCTTGAGATACCGCGACTCCGGCACCTGCGCCAACCACGGGTGATCGGCGCCCGCGCCGGACACCTTGAGCACCTGCACGGTGCGCCCGGCATAGAACGCGGCCCGGCGCAGCATGTCGAGGAACTGGTCTTCGCTGACCAGGCCGGTGCAGGAGAAGGTCGCGAACAGGCCGCCAGGCTTGAGCGCGCCGAGCGCCAGCTTGTTCATGTCGAGGTACTTCTTCAGCGCCGGAATCACCTGCTCGCGGTCGCGGGTCATCTTGGCCGGGTCGAGGATCACCACGTCGTACAGATCGCCGGCGTTCGCGACGTCGCGCAGGTACGGGAAGATGTCGGCCTGGACGAACTTGACCTGGGCGCCGTTGAGCTTGGCGTTGGCCTTGGCAATGTTGATCACATCGGCGTCGATGTCCACGCCGACCACTTCCTCGGCGCCGCGCACCTTGGCGTAGACGCCGAAACCGCCGGTGTTGCAGCACAGGTCGAGCACGCGCTTGCCGGCGACCTGCTGCGACAGCCATTCGCGGTTGTCGCGCTGATCGGCGAAAAAGCCGGTCTTGTGCGCGCCGGCCGGGTCGGCGCGGAACTTGATGCCGTACTCGGTGATCGTCGCCGGCGGCACCGCCTCGGTGCCGCGGAAGTCGAAGCTTTCCTGCTTCTGCACGTGCTCGTCGGCGAAGGCATAGAAGCGGCAGCCCGGGAACTGCTGGCGCAGCGCGTCGTAGATCCATTCGCGGTGACGGAAGGCGCCGGCGCTGAAGTACTCGACCACCAGCAGATCGCCGTAGCGGTCGACCACCAGGCCGCTGAGGCCGTCGCCCTCGCTGTGCACGACGCGCCAAGCGTCGCTGACCTCGTCGAGCTTGAGCACGTCGCGGCGCAGCGACACGGCCGCGGCGATCTTGCGCGCGAACCAGTCGGCGTCGACTTCGACGTCGGGATCGTTTTCCAGCATGCGCAGGGCGATGCGCGAGTGGCCGTTGTAGAAGCCGCGGCCGATCCAGTCGCCGTCGACGCCGAGCACGTTGACGATCGAGCCCGGCTTGGGGCGCTGGGCCGGCTTGTCGACCAGGCGCTGGAAGATCCAGGGGTGGGTGGATTTCCAGGCGTTCTTGAGGCGTACGGTGGGGAGTTCGTTATTCATCCCGCCATTCTACCGGGGACGGGCCTCCGCCTCGCCCGGCTTGGGCCACCCGACCCTGCCGCCGTCCCGCTGGCGGGACAAACCGGCCCGACGAACGCGGCTTGTATTCCTTCCGGGCGGTGCCAATCTCGGTGATATGCACCTGCCCACCGAAGCCCCGATCCCCGACACCCCGGCCCAACGCAAGGCCGACCGTAGCCGGTTGGTACGCGCGCTCAACGCCAGCCTGGCCTTCGTCCTGGTACTGATCGCGGTGTTTACCGCCCAGGGCCAGTTCGACGTGCGCGCCTTCACCGTCCAGCCGTGGTCGGCGCAGGGCCTGGTCGGCCTGCTGACCGCGCCGCTGCTGCACGGCTCGATCGAGCATCTGGCCGCCAACGCGACCTCGCTGTTGCTGCTCGGCACCCTGGCCGGCGCGGTCTACCCGAAGGCGACCCTGCGCGCACTGCCGATCCTCTGGCTCGGCGCCGGCCTCGGCGCCTGGCTGCTGGGCGATCCGGGCAGCTATCACCTCGGCGCCAGCGGCCTGACCCATGGCCTGATGTTCCTGGTCCTGACCCTCGGCGTGCTGCGTCGCGACCGCCCCTCGATCGCCGCGGCGATGATCGCCTTCCTGCTCTACGGCGGCATGCTGCTGACCGTGCTGCCGCGCGAGATCGGCGTGTCCTGGCAGGCCCACCTGGGCGGCGCGGTCGCCGGCGTGATCGCCGCTTTCGCGTTCCGCCTGCGCGACCCGCTGCCGCCGCGCAAGCGCTACAGCTGGGAAGACGAGGACGAAGAGCTGGTGCCGGCACGCGACGAACTGGAACCGCCGAGCCCGCAACGCGTGCCGGTGCTGTGGAACCGCCCGGTCGACGGCGAACGCGGCGTGGTCTTGCGATTTCCGTCGCGCGAGGGACAGGAGGAATAGCCTTCGCCGCCGCGCGCTCCGCATCGCCTGGCGCTAAAGTGGCGCCACGTCCGCAGACTGATCGCCCGATTACGGCCCGCACCACGCCGAAGACTTCGGGCCGCCACGTTTGAGCGACGCCGCGATCCCTTCTTTGGAGCCCCGACCATGCGCCGCCTGACTGTCCCGTTCGCGTGCAGCCTCCTGCTCGCCGCCTCGCCGTTCGTCCACGCCAAGAACGCTTGCATGATCGAAGGCCAGGTGCTGGGCCAGATCATCAACGAATGCACCGAGACCGACCCGCCGGCCTCCGAAGACGCGCCCAAGCCGCAATGCAACAGCTCGCTGCCGGGTCTGGCGGAGATCGGCGGCCAAGTCTCGGCGCGGCCGGTCGAGGCCTGTCCCTCGGGCGCGGTCGCGATCTGCGATTCGCCGATGAACGCCAAGGCCCGTATCTACTACTACAAGCGCAACGCCGCGCAGATCGCCGCGATCAAGCAGGCTTGCGAGATGCAGCGCGGCCAGTGGGTCAAGCCGTGAGGCCGCGCGTCGCGCTTACCGCGACGCACGCGAGGCCAGCGCTTGCCGCGGCGCGTGGGGGGGGTCGGCGCGCTCGCCACGACGCTCGCCATCACGACCGCGCAGGCCGCCGCGCAAACCTCCGAATCCCCGCAACCGCCTTCGTTCGACCGGCCCGGCATCTCGTTCTCGACCGACACCCTGCCGCGCGGCGCCTTCGCCTGGGAGCAGGGCCTGCCGGATTTCGAGCGCAACGACGACGGCGGCAGCCGCAGCCGGCTCTACAGTGCGAACACCAATCTGCGTCTGGGCCTGAGCGAGCGGGTCGAGCTGCAACTGGCGACCTCGGCCTATAACCGGCTGAGCGAACGCGACGGCGACGGCAGCCGCTCCCGCCATGGCGCCGGCGACACCGGCCTGGCCCTCAAGGTCGCGCTGCCGTCCTCGCACGAAGCGTTTTCGTGGGCCGTGCTCGGCGCGGTCACCGCCGCCAGTGGCGAGCGCGATTTCAGCAACGGTGCGACCCAGTACACCCTCGGCACCACGCTGGGCTACGACTTCAACGAGCGCGTTGCCGGCGCGCTGTACTTCAACCTCGACCGCAGCGACGGCGTCGACACCTGGACCTGGTCGCCGAGCCTGAGCTTCGCGCTCAGCGACCGCACCGGGATCTATGTCGAGGCCGGTATGTCGTGCAGCGATCACGCCTCGACCACTTCGGTCGCGGGCGGCGGGGTCACCTGGATGGCGACCCCGCGCGTGCAGCTCGACGCGTCCTTCGACGTCGGCCTGGACCGCAACAGCCCTGACCTACAGGGAGGTCTTGGGGCGTCGTTCTACTTCGACTGAGCCGCGCAATGCCGCGGCCGTGCCGACGCCGGTGGCGATCGCCGAGGCGTAATCCGGCGCCTGCGTGCCCGCCGATTCGTAGGTCCACAGGAAGCCGCCACCAATGCCGTCGCTGGCCCATTGCGCGTACTGCTGCTGGACCTGGTTCGGGGTCGAATCGGTCGACACGCCGGGAATCACGAAGCTGGCCGGGAAGCCGCTGCCCAGCGTCTGCTGCAGCGCCTGGATCCACTCTTCCGGATCGTTGCCGGCACCGCCGGAGTAACACTGCAGGTTGAACGCGATCACCAGGCCGGGATCGGTCTTTTGCAGTTCGGCCAGGCAGCCGACCCAGAACTCGGGGTTGTAGTAGGGACAGAAGGTGACCTTGAAGCCGGCCTTGCCGAGCATGCGGCTGAAGGCGACGATCAGCTTCTGGTCCTGCATTTCCTCGTCGTCGAGGTCGACGGCCTCGATCGCCGGGAAGGTTTTCTTCAACGCGACCAGGTTCTGGAACAGCGGGTTCTTCTCGCCGCTGCCGAACTCGGCGATCAGCTTCTGGATGTTGCCGTAATCGCCGACGCCGCCACCGCCGATCGACAGCCATACGCGCTCGATACCGGTCGTACCCTGGGTCAGCGAATTGACCAGGGGCACCCATTCCGGCGGACCGACGTACTGGCCGTTGGACACGATCTCCAGGTCGTTGTAGTACAGGTCGCCCTTGCACTTGTCCGGCGCCGGCGGCGACTTGTCCTGGTAGTGCGGATGCGCGAGGGCCAGGATCGCGGTGTTGAAACCGGACGCCTTGAGGCCGTTGACATAGGTCTGGCCACCGCTCTTGGAGAACAGGCCTTCGCAGTAGGCGGCGACGATGGACGTGCTTGCGTTGGACATGATCGACTCCTCGTTGTGGGTGAGCCTTCTGACCAACGCGTGCATGCACTGCGCTCGGACAGGTTTTCCGCGGCAAATCGCGTCTTTGCGACCGGCTTCGCACTCTTCCTCGGGCGGGCGCGGCCCGATGCCCAGCGACATGACGATCGCCATCGCCGCAAGCCGCTTGGACGCTCGACTTTCGCGACCGTCATCGCAGTATCGAGAAGTCTGGGAATGGCCCTAGTTGGCCGCATTCAGCTTGCGGCTCACAGTGCCCGCCTTCCTCCTCGCGAACGCGTGCGCATGATTCCCTACGATCCGGTTTCCTCACCTTCGGTCACCACCGTCCAGGCGCAGGCGCCGGACCCCAAGCAGGTCGACAGCGCCGCCGATCGCGTCCTCGACGCCGGCGACCGCGATTTCAGGAAGGACAACTACGAAAAACGCATGGACGTGTTCGCCAAGGAGATCAGCGGCCAGTCGCGCGAGTTCCAGGCCGAGTTGATCAACACCATCCTCGACCGCGACGGCGGCGCGTTCAAGTCGTGGATGCACTCCGACCGCCTCAACTGGATGACCAGCGACGGCGACATTTCGCAGCACGAGAAGAGCGAGGTCTATGCGGCCTTCGCCGAAGGCATCGACCGCGGCCAGATCGACGCCGGCAAGATCGACGCCGGCTTCGTCCGCGGCAGCCAGAACCCGGGCTTGATCGGCCAGTACATGGACGCGCAGAACTTGAACGACAACGGCGGATTCAGGCGCGCCATGGTCGCCTTCAGCGGCCTGAGTTCCTGCGAGATGCAAACCTTCATCACCAACGACGCCAACCAGGCGCTGATGCAGCGCTTCGAAAAGGCCGTGCAGGGCCACCAGGACTGGTACGAGAGCCTGGTCCAGGACTACACGGTCGCGTCCAAAGGCTATTCCAAGGTCTTCGAAGGCGAGGTCGAATTCAGCAAGGAACAGCTCATGTCGATGCGCAGCGCGTTCCTCGCCGACGACGGCCTGCACACCAGCGGCGAGCTGCTGCTGGCCTATCCCGACCGGATGGAGCGCAACGAACGCGTGACCGAGCAGTATCACGAGCTCTCCACCGGCATGAGCGAGATCCTCGGCAAGGACAACGCCAACTGGGCGACGTTCGCGCAATGGGCCTCCGACGAAATCGGCCGCAACCTCGACGGCACCCTCGGCATCGCGCTCGGCGAAATGGGCGGCAACCCGAAGTACTGGCTGTCGGTCGGCAACACCATGCTGGGCTCCGACATCTCGCCCTCGTTCAAGCACTTCGTCGACACCTTCGGCGGCGGCAAGAACCGCGAGATGAGCTTCGAGCAGTTCTGGTCGAGCTTCGAGAACAAATATGCCGGCCGCGAACTGACCTATACCGACGGCCGCGACACCCAGCTCGACATGAAGAACGCCTTCAAGGCCTATTACGACTCGATGAAGCTCAAGGACGGCGAGGCCGCGATCACCGACCCGGCCAAGCTCGCCGATGCCAAGGACCATCGCGGCGAGCTGATGCTGTACGCCAACAGCCTGATCGGCCTGCAGGAGCAGTACATCATCAACAAGGACATCAGCAACGGCATGCGCGGCTTCGGCATCGTCAATCCGGGCGGCTTCGGCGAGCACTGGATCGATCTGCACGTGCCCGACCGCGACGGCGAGGGTGGCCGCGAGATCAACCTCAACCTGGACATGAAGAACTCCGACAACCGGGTCAACTTCGACTCCGGCCGCGAGTTCGTCACCGCCGACGGCCGCACCATCAAGCTCGGCGACGAAGTGCGCACGCGACTGAACGGCCTCGACGGCAATCCGAACAACGAAGACGAGACCGACATCAACAACGCCAAGACCAATCATTGGGAAAGCTACAGCCAGCGCATGGGCACGATCTATCACCTGTTCGCCAACTCCCAACGCGACGGCGAGCTGTTCCTGGATGCGCGCGATGTGTTCGACTCGCGGGCCAAGGACCTCAACAACAATCCTTGGCGGAGTTGAGGGCTGAGAGAGTCGAATCTCTCAGCCCCTCGACACTGAGGGAACGATCACACCGATAGCGTCCATCGCGAACAACTTGCGGTGGACTCGGCGGTTGGGCGGCCTTCTTCCTCTTAACTGAAAGCTGCTGCGCGCCCAAAGCCAAGTCCCCCCCTAGCCCCCTTTTCCAAAGGGGGGAATAGGAGCGCCTATGTGCTGGATGGGGAGCGGCTTGAGGCCAGTGATCGGCGGTCGGCGGCAATAGAACGCGCCCTCTCCAGTAAGCCACGTCCCCCACGCCCGCAGACATCGATTCCCCGTTTGAAAAAGGGGGCTAGGGGGGATTTGCTTTTGCTCTACCCCTAGACCACAAGCCCCTCACCTTGGCGCCACCACCCCGCGGTGGTAGCGTCGCTGGCGCAGTCCGCAGTCGTCCGTCGCGGGATTCCGCGACCTCATCGCTTGGGGAATCGATGCGCTACTCGCCCTTCCGGTCCGTCGTCGGCCTTTGCCTGATCGCCACCCTCGCCGCCTGCCAGCGCGCCGCACCACCGCCGCCGGCGCCGGACGGCTACGACGAAAGCGCCGGCGCCGACGCGCGCCGCATCGAATCGGACTTGCGCTTTCTCGCCGACGATCTACTCGAAGGCCGCGAGGCCGGTACCCGCGGTTACGACCTGGCGGCGTTGTACGTCGCCGAACGCCTGCGCGCGATCGGGCTGCGCCCGGCCGGCGACGACGGTCGCTATTTCCAGCGCGTGCCGCTGCTGCGCGCGAAACGCGTCGACGGCGGCGGCTCGCTGGTGATCCGCCGCGACGGGGCCGCCACCGCCTTGAAGTTCCGCGAGCAGTTCCTGCCGCAGCTCAATTTCGATCGCGGCGATGCGCGGGTGAGCGCGGCGGCGGTGTTCGTCGGCCAAGCGGTGCGTGCGCCGGAACTCGAGCAGGACGATTTCGCCGACGTCGACCTGCGCGGCAAGATCGCGGTGTTGTTCCACGGCGCGCCGCCGCGCTTCGATACCGACCGGCGCGCGTTCTACAGCTCGTTCCGGGAAAAATTCGCCGCCCTGGTCGAGCGCGGCGCGATCGGCGCGGTGATCGTCTCCACCGACGACGAAGAGAAGCGCCAGCCCTGGGCGCGCGGCGCCGAGAACTGGGCCCGCCCGGGCATGCGCCTGCGCGATGCCGATGGCCGCGCGCTGGATACCTTCCCGCAACTGCAGGTGATCGCCCAGGTCAGCGCGGCCGGCGCCGGCGCCCTGCTCGACGCCGGCGGCCACACCGCCGCGGCGCTGTTTCGCGATGCGCGCGAGGGCAAGCTGCGCGGCTTCGAGCTGCCCGGCACGATCGAACTGTCGGCGCAGACGCGCATCGAGCCGGCCGAATCGCGCAACGTGGTAGCGGTGCTGCCCGGCACCGATGCCGCACTCAAGCGCGAGCACGTGTTGTTCAGCGCCCACCTCGACCACATCGGCATCGGCGCGCCGGTACAGGGCGATGCGATCTACAACGGCGCGCTCGACAATGCCCTGGGCGTGGCGATCATGCTCGAAGCCGCGCAACAGCTCGCGCGTTCGAAGACCCCGCCGAAGCGTTCGCTGCTGTTCGTCGCGGTGACCGCCGAAGAGAAAGGCCTGCTCGGCGCGGAGTGGTATGCGCGGCATCCGACGGTACCGCGCGACTCGCTGGTCGCCAACGTCAACATGGACATGCCGGTGCTGTTGGTGCCGACCCGCGACGTGGTGCCGATCGGGGTCGAGCATTCCAGCCTGCAGGCGGTGCTGGACCGGGCCGCGGACGAAGTCGGGGTGAGCCTGTCGCCGGATCCCTCGCCGCAGGAAAGCGTGTTCATCCGTAGTGACCAGTTCGCTTTCATCCGCGCCGGCGTGCCGGCGGTGTACCTGACCGGCGGGGTGAAGGCACGGCAGTCCGGCGTCGATGCCGGCAAACACCAACGCGATTTCCTGAGCGAGCGCTATCACCAGCCCGGCGACGATGCGACCCAGCCGATCCAGTACGGCGATGCCGCACGCCTGGCCCGGCTCAACGCGCGCATCGGCCAGTCGGTCGCCGACGCGCCGCAGCGGCCGCGCTGGAACGCCGGCGACTTCTTCGGCGAGCGCTTCGGCGGCCTCGATGCACGTGCATCGTCGAGGGGTGCCGCGGCAACCCGCTGAGCGCCACCGCGCGCGCCGATGCCGCGCGAACGCGTGGCTATACTGCGGCGATGAACCAAGTCGCGATGAAGACGCTGGGCCTGCTCGGCGGCATGAGCTGGGAATCGACCCTGCCGTATTACCGGTTGATCAACGAAACCGTACGCGAACGCCTCGGCGGTCTGCATTCGGCCAAGCTGCTGCTGTACAGCGTCGATTTCGCCGAGGTCGAACGCCTGCAACACGCCGGCGACTGGGACGCGGCCGGCGTGCTGCTCGGCCAGGCCGCGCGCTCGCTGCGCGACGGCGGCGCGCAGTTGCTGGTGATCTGCACCAACACCATGCACAAGGTCGCCGATGCGGTCGAAGCCGCGTCCGGCTTGCCGTTGCTGCACATCGCCGACCCGACCGGCGCGGCGATCCGCGCGGCGGGATTGAGCCGGATCGGCCTGCTCGGCACGCGCTTCACCATGGAACAGGACTTCTATCGCCAGCGTTTGATCGAACGCCACGGCCTCGACGTGATCGTGCCCGACCCGGCCGGCCGCGAACTCGTCCACCGGGTGATCTACGAGGAGCTCTGCCTGGGCCGTATTCGCGACGAGTCGCGGCAGGCTTATCGCGACGTCATCGCCGGCCTGGTCGCGCGCGGCGCGCAGGGCGTGATCCTCGGCTGCACCGAGATCGGCCTGCTGATCGGCGCCGGCGATGTCGAGATCCCCTTGTTCGACACCACCGCCCTGCATGCGCGTGCGGCGGCGCTGGCGGCGATCGAAGGCGCTTGAAGCAACGACGCGGCGCTCGTCCGGCGGCTTCGCTGGCCAGCAATACCATTCGCGGCGACACTGACCGCCGACCGACTCCGCGGAGCACGCCATGAACGACGAACGCCCGAACCCCGGCTGGTGGGGCCGCAATTGGAAGTGGGCGGTGCCGAGCGGTTGCCTGACTCTGATCCTGCTCGCCGGCCTGTTGCTGGTCGGCGTCATCGGCCTGGGCATCAAGGGCTTGTCGGGGGTGATGAAAGCCAGCGAGCCGTACCGGCACGCCATCGCATTGGCCGAGGGCAATGCCGAGGTCGTGGCCGCACTCGGCACCCCGCTGCGCACCGGCAGCATGATCCAGGGCACGCTGAGCACCGAAAACGCGAGCGGCCATGCCGACCTGTCGGTGCCGCTGACCGGCCCCAAGGGCGAGGCGCGGCTCTACATCAAGGGCGAACGCGAGGCCGATCGCTGGACCTATTCGCTGATCGAGGTGGCGATCGAAGGCAGCGGGCAACGCATCGATCTGCTGAAAGATGAGGGCGCGCCGGCCGAGCCCGCAGCGCCCGCCGCCCAACCCGAAACGGAACCTCAGGACGATCCCGACGCCGACCCGGAGGCCGCGCCCGCCGACAACGGCGACTTGGTCAGCGCGACGGCAGCGGCAGGCCGCGGAAAGATTTGACCGTACGCAGCACCAGGCTGGAGTTGATGTCGGCGCCGCCGGCCTGGTTGAGCAGGCGATCGAGCAGGAAGCGCGACAGGTGCTCGAGATCGCGCACGACGATCTGCAGCAGATAGTCCATGTCGCCGGTCAGCGCGTAACAGGCCACGACCTCGTCCCAGGTTTCGACGAACTCGGCGAAGGCCGCGACCGCCTCGCTGTCGTGGCGGCCCAGGCGCACCCGCACGAAGGCCTGCAGGCCCAGGCCGAGGCGCTCGGGATCGACCTCGGCGCGGTAACCGGAGATCACCCCTTCGCGTTCCAGGCGCTGGACCCGGCGCAGGCAGGCCGAAGCCGACAGGTGCACGCGCTCGGCCAGCTCGGCGTTGGTGAGGCGGCCGTCGCGCTGCAGCTCGGCGAGCAGGACGATGTCGGTACGGTCGAGTTCTATGGTGGCCAACTCAGCGTCCATCCTGGTTTTGACGCAACAATATTGCGCCAATCCGGCTTTGACGCGCAACAACGCAAGCTTATTGCGCCGCAGCGCGGTTAAAGTCATCTGGTCCCCGACTGTCCGGGACGTTCCAGGAGCCCCACGGCCATGACCCCCGCCACCCCGCAGCGCGTCGAACACCAGCTCACCGACAAGGGCTACGTGCCGGTCTATACGACCGCCGTGATCGAGCAGCCGTGGGCGTCGTATTCGGGCCAGGACCATGCGGTGTGGGCGCAGTTGTTCGAGCGCCAGCAGCAGGTGCTGGTCGGCCGGGCCAGCGACGAGTTCCTGACCGCGCAGCGGGCCATGCACATGAGCCCGCACCAGATCCCGAAGTTCGAGGACCTCAACCGCGTGCTGCGTGCGCACACCGGCTGGGAGCTGATCGGCGTCGAGGGCCTGCTGCCGGAACTGACCTTCTTCGACCACCTCGCCAACCGCCGTTTCCCGGTGACCTGGTGGATCCGCAAGCCCGAGCAGATCGATTACCTGGCCGAGCCGGACCTGTTCCACGACCTGTTCGGCCACGTGCCGCTGCTGATGAACCCGGTGTTCGCCGACTACATGGAGGCCTACGGCCGCGGCGGCCTCAAAGCGCACGGCATCAACCCCGAAGCGCTGGTCCACCTGACCCGGCTGTACTGGTACACGGTCGAATTCGGCCTGATCAAGCAGGCCGACGGCCTGCGCATCTACGGCAGCGGCATCGTCTCGTCGAAGAGCGAATCGATCCATTGCCTGGAGTCGGCCGCGCCCAACCGGATCGGCTTCGATCTGGAGCGGATCATGCGCACCCGCTACCGCATCGACACCTACCAGAAGACCTACTTCGTTATCGACAGCTTCGAGCAGTTGATGCGGGCGACCGAACCGGACTTCACCCCGATCTACGACCGCCTCGCCACCCAGGATTCGATCCCGGCCGGCGACGTGCTCGCCACCGACACGGTGTTCCAGCGCGGCAGCGGCGAGGGTTGGCTGACCGACGGCGACGTCTGAGCCGGACGGCGCTGTTTCGCGGGATTCAGCAATGGATGCCGACGCAGCTTCTGTAGGAGCTGCGTCCTGCTGGATTTCCTGCGGTCATAAGCCGCGACCACGGGACGCGCAAAGACCACAACGCCGAAGTCGCCTGTCGAAGCGACGTGCTGGCGCAGGGTAGGAGCGGCGCGAGCCGCGACCGCGCTATGTCGGGTTTGCGACGTGTCGCTCAAGCAAGATCTAGATCAAACGCCAAAAGCTTCCGCCACTAAAGCGGCGGGTTACTTTCTTTTGTCATAAGCAACAAAAGAAAGGTAACCAAAGAAAAATGCTTCTCTTTGAATCACGGACCCGCACGTTCGATGCATCCGCGGGGATCTACATACGGGACATCCCTGTCCCGATGAAAAACGGCGCGCTTCCCTGCGCGCCGCCCTCCGGGTCTTCTATGGCCTTCGCTAATGCGAGGCGACGCACAGCAACCGCAACCGCAAAATCTCTACGGCTGCGGCAACACCTATGTTGCTGTTGCTGTGATGAGCTTGGCGCAGTGCCGAATTCGCGAGAACGCCTGGAGACCCGGGGGGCGGCGCACAGGACGTGCGCCGTTTTTCGATAGGGCAAGGATGTCCTATCGAAAAATCCCGGCGCGAGCTGCGAACTTGCAAGGGAGCTTCGTCAAGGAGAGCCCTTTTCTTTGGTTACCTTTGACCGAAGGGAATCCAGACGGACTTTTGGGCTTAGCAAAAGAAAGTAACCCGGCCGCGTCAGCGGACGGAAGCTTTGCTCTTGATGTTGCTTTACCGTCCCACGGCCGGAAACGCCGAAGGGGGACGTAGCGCGGTCGCGGCTTGCGACCGAAGGAAATCCAGTAGGACGTCGTTCCTACCCCCCGCGAAAGCAGACCGCTTCGATAAGCGACATCAGCGTTATCGCCTCTGCGCGTCCCTTGGTCGCGGCTCGCGCCGCTCCTACCCAAGAGCAAAGCACCCATCCAGCCCAGCCCTGTAGGAGCAAGAGCTCAGCCGGCAACGGCCAGCCGCTGTGCGCCCGCAGCACGCGCCGCGGCGGTCGCCGAAAGCAACTGCCCAGCCAACTCCCGCGCCGCGCTGCGCAACTCCGGTACCGCGGTGATTTCCCACAGTTGTGCACGCAGCAGGGGCCCGATCGCGTACAGACCGCGCACCGCGCCGCCCTTGTTGTCGAGCACCTCGAACCGGTCCGAGACCTTCAAGCCCAGCCCCAACGGATCGGCCGCGACCAGGCCCGATTCGCGCAAGTGCGCGACCAGCGGGTGAGTGGTACGTTCGACGTCGGTGTCGAGCCCGGTGGCACGGATCAGCGCGTCGTAGCGCTCACTGTGCAAGGTGCTGCCACCGCGTTCGCGGATCAAGACCTCGACCGCGTCGTCGCCGCGTCGCGCTCGCAGCAAGCGGCCGGCACGTACTTGCAGCTGACCGCTTTCGCGCAGAGCCTGCAGCTGTTCGGCCAGCTGCGGCGCGATGCGGTGACGCACGACTTCCCAGTACGAACGCAGGTGACGCAGGAAACTCGCACGTTGCGGCATGGGCACGCCGCGCCAGAAGTTCTGCAGATGCGGGCGCAAGGCATCGATCAGGCTGCGCCAGTCGTCGACCACCGGCGCCAGGGTGCGCAGGGCGCGCAAGACCTCGCGCGGCGCATGCGTGTGCAGCGCCTGCAACACGGCCGGCGGCAACGCGATCTCCGCCGGCGGGTAGTCGCCGTGCGCACGCGGCAACAGGCCGTGCCGCGACAGGGCCACGATCGGGCCGCGATGGCCACGTCGATGCAGGGTCGTCACCACGTCGGCCATGGTCAGGCCGGTGCCGACGATCAGCAGCCGCGCATCCGGGTCGATCGCATCGATCGCGCCGTCCTGCCAGGGCCAACCCAGGTAACTCGGATGGATCGCCAGGCGCGGCCCGACCCCGGCCAGCGCTTGCGGCGGCAAGGCGCCGACCGCGAGCACCACGCGATCGCTGAGGAAATCGCTGCCGTCGGCCAAGTGCACGCGAAAGCCGGCCGAAGCGCGTTCGACCGCGATCGCTTCCTGGCGGATCTGGTTGAAGGCCGCGGTGCTGCCGGCAACGGCGGTCTGCAGTTGCGCATGCAGGTACTCGCCGTAGGCCAATCGCGGCAGATAGCTGACCCGCGCGCGATCGCTGAGGTTGAGCCAGTCGGCGAAGGCGCCGGGCTGATCCGGCGTCGCGCCGAGCTCGCTCGCGCGCACGTTGAGCAGATGCTCGGACCGCGCTTCGCCATAGGCGACGCCGCGGCTGTAACTGTCCGCCACGCCGATCAGGCACAACTCCACGCCGGGTCCCGCTTGCCGCGCCAATTCGCTGGCGAGCGCGCTGCCGCTGAAACCCGCTCCGACGATCGTGATCCGCATGAGGTGCTCCTGTCGCGAGGCGATACCGAGGAGCTTCCGTTCTAGTGGATCGCCCGCGCCGATGCGTAAAGCGCGGGTTACCGTTGCGTAAAGACGCGCGAACCATGTGGAACGTCGTCATGACGATTCGCCATGTCGTACGACTTCGAACTGCAACGTGCTGCCGCGCGCTTCAGCTTCGGCCGCCGATACGCGAAGGCTCCGGTTCGCACGAAACCGGAGCCTTCGATTCCGTCGATGCAAACGACGAGCCGCCTTACTTCGCCTCGGCCAGCACCTTGGCCTTGCCATAGGGCTTGCCGTCGAGTTTGCCGTGCTTGATCCAGTCCAGCTGCATCGCGAAATAGCCCTCGGCGACGCGGGTGTGCTGGCGCTCGCCCTTGGCGTCGACTTCGAAATCGAGGATGCCGTGATCGGCCTGCGGGAACAGCGCGCTGGTGATCGGGCGGCCTTCGCCGGCCAATCCGATCAGGCGCTTCTGGGTTTCATCGGACGGCGCTTCGACGTCGGAACCGCCCAGGATCCACAGCTCCGGCACGGGCAGGCTGCGCAGCACCGGCATCGGGTCGTAGTCCCAGCTCACATCGACGTCTTGCTTGGCCAGCTCGGCCAGGACTTCGGCGCGGGTGTGGTTGATCACCAGGCCGGTGTACTCGCCCTTGAGCGCCTTCCACCACGGCTGTGCGGCGTACTTGGCGCGCACTGCTTCGAGTTCCTTCCAGCCGCGCTGGCCGTCGCTGGAGGCGATCAGGCCGGTCGCGTCCGACACTTCGCGCGCCTTGGCCAGGGTCTGGGCATCGCCGAAGCCGGCCGCTCGCAGGTCCATCGCGACCTGGTCGCGGTCTTCGGCCAGCACGCCGTCGGCGAGGCCGAAGCCGACCACGACGAACTCGGCCTGCGGTTCCTTGCTCGCTGCCAGCGGCGCGACCCAGCCGCCCTGGCTGCCGCCCTGGAAACCGGTGCGGCCGGCGCGCGGCCCGGCCAGACGCTTGGCCTCGCGCAACGCCGCGGCGGCGTCGTCGGAGAGTTGATAGAAGTTCTGGTTGTACTTGCCGGTGGAACCGCCGGTGCCGCGCTTGTCGTAAACGAACACGCCGACGCCGTTGGCCGGGAACAGGTTCTGCAGGTGATACATGTCGACGCCGGAGTAGTTCTCGGAACCGTGCACCAGCACCACCAACGGCACCGGGCCCTCGCCGGGCGGCAACACCAGGCGGCCGCGCAGGTCGACGCCGTTGCCCTTGAACCGGGTTTCGGTGACGTCGAACTTCAGCTTGCGGCCGTCATGGCCGGCGTAGCGGATGCGGCCGTCGGCGCAATCGCCGAACGACACCGCCACGCCGTCGGCCTGGTCGGTCCAGCCGCGCGTGCTGGTCCAGGCGCCGTCCTTGTGCACCAGCTTGCCGGTGCTGCCGTCGAGCAGACGCCAGCGCAGCACGCCGGCGGCGCTGGTGCGGGCGATATCGACCACGCGATCGTCGTCGAGGCGATAGGCGCCCGTATGGCATTGCGTCTGCGCCGCGGCCGGGTCGGCGGCCTGAGCCGCGGGTTCGGCGGCGAGGGCGCTACCGCTCGCCAACAGCGCGATCGGCAGGACGTGGCGGTACAGGACGGATCGGTTCATGAGCGTTGCCGTTTCGGTGAAGAGTGATGGTGAGATGCGCCGATAGCTTTTACGGTTGCAAGCTATCGGCTTCGGCAAGGCTCAACCCTCGACACTTTCTTTTTGCCGCGCGCTGTGATCCGGTCGCCGGTCGCAGCGATTCGCAGCGATAGCAGAACTTCATGCGATGCCGCGCGTCGCGTTCGCCGCCACCGTCGTCGCGGCCGGCTTCCAACGCCGGTCGAACCAGAGCTTGGCGCCGACCGCGACCACCAAGGGGCCGAACCAGGCCGCGTAGTGCAGGGCGACGCCGTCGATCGCCGGCAACAGGCGCGGCAGGCCGATGCCGAGGAAGGCGATATGGGTGGCGATGCCGTTGCCGATCATCGCGGTGTAGTGCTCGATCAGCCACCAGCGCGGACGTTGCGCCAGACGGTCGCGGCGCCAGCGCTTGTGCAGCAGGTCGACGCCGATGAACAAGCCGATGCTGGAGAAACCGCTCAACAGGGGCGCGCCGACCTTCAGGCCCAGCGCCAGGATGGCCGCGCCCGACAGCAGCGACAGCGCGGCCAGGGCGACGTAGACCGGGCCGGTGTAGCGCACGACGTCGCGCTTGTCGCGGACCGCCCGCCAACTGGTCCACACGCCGGTGGCGGTGATCACCAGCAGATAGCCGAGGAAGGCTGCGGTGATCGGTTGGCCGCCCTGCCACTTGTGCAGAGCCATCGGCACGCCGGTGACGAGGATGCCGGTCATCGCGATCAGGAAGACCTGGCCGGCGCGCCGGTGCAGCGGGCTGCCCTTGCGGGCCAGGCCCGCGGTCCAGAAACCGATCAGTGCCAGGCAGCCGATCGCGATGTGCAGGTATTTGATCCATTCGTAGGCCGATGCCATGGCGGTGTCTCCTCGCGTCCGGCGCGGTTACCGGGTGAGGCCATGGTGTTCGCGGGCGGGCGCGGCGGCAGGGCCCAGGAGTCAGGACTTCACCCTGCCGGAAGTCACTTTCTGCGCCGCGGCCATTGCCACTGCGCACGCTCACGCGCAGCATCCCGGCATGCCTGCCGCCCTGCGCGTGATCTTCCAAGCCATCAACCTGCCCGCCGTGCTGACCTGGCTGGCGGTGGCCTTGTCGCTGCGCCACGACGGCACCCGCGACCAAGTCGCGCAGTGGGCGGCGATGATCGGCTTCCTGTTGAGTTTTCTCGCCAGCGACCTGATCCCGCCCTCGCGCCCGCGCCGCAAGCTGGCGCTGTTCGCGGTCGAGACGCTGTGCGCGCTGGCGGTGTGCTGGCTGGCGCCCAAGGGCGGCACCTCGCCGGCCTTGCTGGTGGTGCTGATCGCCCACCTCGCCCTGGTCTATCCGCCGCGGCCGGTGTTGATCGTCGCATTGCTGCTGAACCTGGCGCTGTATCTGATCATGCGCAATGCCGGGCACGGCGCGCCGCTGGTGGTGACCCTGATCTTCGCCGGCTTCCAGGGCTTCGCGGCGATGATCGCCCACTATGCGCGCACCGCCGAACGTACTCGCGACCAGTTGGCCCTGGTCAATGCCGACCTGCTCGCCACGCGCGCCCTGCTGGCCGACAGCGCGCGCGATGCCGAACGCCTGCGGGTGGCGCGCGAGCTGCACGACGTCGCCGGCCACAAGCTCACCGCGATGATGTTGAACCTGCGCGCGCTCGCCGCCGAGCCCGACCTCGGCCAACGCTATGAAGTGCAGCTCGCGCAGCAGCTGGCCGGCGAATTGCTCGGCGACATCCGCGACGTAGTGCAGGCACTGCGCGATTCGCGCGGCCTCGACCTCGCCACCGCCCTGCGCGCCCTCGCCGCGCCGATGCCGCGGCCGGCATTGGAGCTGGACATCGACGAACGCATCCACCTGACCGATCCGGCCCTCGCCGAAACCTTGCTGCGGCTGGTACAGGAAGCGCTGACCAACAGCGCGCGTCATGCCGACGCCGAATACGTGCGGGTCTCGATCCAGCGCGACGGCGAGCACTTGCAGGTGCGCGTGGAAGACGACGGCCGCGTACGCGGCACGCTGCGCGAAGGCAATGGCCTGGCCGGTATGCGCGAACGCATCGCCGCGGCCGGCGGCAGCCTGAGCTTCGCCCGCAACGAGCGCGGCGCCATGCGCATCGACGCGAGGCTGCCGGGATGAGCGCCCCCCTGCGCATCGCCCTCGCCGACGACCAGATGCTGGTGCGCGCCGGCCTGCGCGCCCTGCTCGAACGCCTGGGCCTGAGCATCGCCTTCGAGGCCGACGACGGCCAGGCCCTGCTCGACCGCCTCGCCGACACCCCGGTCGACGTGATCCTCAGCGACATCCGCATGCCCGGCCTCGACGGCATCGACGCCCTGCTGCGCCTGCGCGCACGCGGCGACCGCACCCCGGTGCTGCTGCTGACCACCTTCGACGACAGCGAGCTGCTGCTGCGCGCGACCGAGGCCGGCGCGCAGGGCTTCCTGCTCAAGGACGCGGCCCCGGAAGACCTGCGCGATGCGATCGTGCGCGTCGCCGCCGGCGAAGTCCTGCTGCAGCCGGTCAGCACCGAGCCGGTGCGCGCCCGCTACCGCTACCACGCCGACGACGCCCCGCGCGCCTTGTTCACCGAGCGCGAAGTCTCGGTGCTGCGGCTGATGGCCGGCGGTTACTCCAACAAGGAGATCGCCCGCGCCATGTTCCTGGCCGAGGGCACGGTGAAGAACTACGTCTCGGTGATCCTCGACAAACTCGACACCCGCGATCGTACCCGCGCGGTGCTGAAGGCGATTACGCTGCGGGTGATTTAGGGGCGGGAATCGGGAATCGGGAATCGGGAATCGGGAATCGGGAATCGTAGAAGCGCATCACGATGGCATGGGGTTGGCAAGCGCTTCCGAGTAGGAGCGGCGCGAGCCGCGACCGCGGTCGTTCAGCGGCTATCGTCGGTCGGGATGGGCGCCTATGTCTCAACAGCGTTGCCGTTGCCGTTGCCGTTGCCGTTGCCGAGATTTTGATCTGCTTTGCCGCTTTACCGGTCAAATGGAGACCCGGAGGGCGGCGCACAGGACGTGCGCCGTTTTTCGATAGGACAAGGATGTCCTATCGAAAAATCCCGGCGCGCGCATCGCACTCGTGGCCTGTGCCCTTGCAGGGAGAGCCCTTTTCTTTGGTTACCTTTCTTTTGGGCTTAGCAAAAGAAAGTAACCCGGCCGCGTTAGCGGACGGAAGCTTTGCTCTTGCTTGAGGCTTCTCAAAGATCAAGATCAAACGCCTAAAGCTTCCGCCACTAAAGCGGCGGGTTACTTTCTTTTGTCATAAGCAACAAAAGAAAGGTAACCAAAGAAAAATGCTTTTCTTTAAATCACCGGCCCGCACGAGCGATGCATACGCGGTGATTTTTCATACGGGACATCCCTGTCCCGATGAAAAACGGCGCGCATCCCTGCGCGCCGCCCTCCGGGTCTTCTGTTGCCTTCGCGAGTGCGAATCGGCGCATAGCACCATCAAAGGCAACATCAAAGGCAATGGCAATGGCGATGGCAGCCGCAGCGGCCTCATTGCCCGGACGAAACTTTTTCGCCCCGGACGTCACACGGCGACCCGCTGGATCGTCGAACCGGTATAAGCCACTGAATCACCCACCGGAGACCGCCCCATGAGCACCACCGCCCCGATCAAATACGAACGCGAAATTCCCGAGATCCTGGCCCAGCTCGGCCAAGTCGAGGCCGCCGTCGCCGGCCTGGGCCTGGCCAAACCGATCTATCACCTGATCAAGCTGCGCGCCTCGCAGATCAACGGCTGCGCCTTCTGCGTCAAGATGCATCTGCGCGAGGCCCGCGCCGACGGCGAAAGCAACGATCGCCTCGACCGCCTGGTGGTCTGGCGCCATGTCGCCGACTTCAGCGCCGCCGAACGCGCCGCTCTGGCCTGGACCGAAGCCCTGACCACGCTCGACGAGCACACCGACTACGGCGCGTTGCGCGAAGCCCTGCGCGAGCACTACAGCGAGCAGCTGATCGGCGCGATGTCCGCGGCAGTGGCGATGATCAATCTGTGGAACCGGTTGCAGGTGTCCAAGCACTGAGGCCCGCGATCCCGCGCATACTCGCCACCCCCATCGCCGCAAGACGCGGGCGCGCAGCGCCCGCCCCCCGAACCGACTCATGAACGCTTCCGACGACTCCCAACTGTTCGCGCAATCGGCGCCGATGCTGATCGGCCTGGCCTACCGCATCCTCGGCTCGCGCGCCGATGCCGAAGACGCGGTCCAGGACACCTTCCTGAAATGGCAGGACGCCGACCGCAGCAACATCGACAACCCCGCTGCCTGGCTGACCACCGCCTGCACCCGTCGCTGCATCGACCTGCTGCGCTCGGCGCATCGCACCCGCGTCGACTACGTCGGCTCCTGGCTGCCCGAGCCGATCCAGACCGCCGCGGCCGAACGTCCCGACGAACAGCTGTCGCTGGCCTCGTCGCTGTCGACCGCGTTCCTGCTGCTGCTCGAACGGCTGACCCCGAAGGAGCGCGCGGCCTACCTGCTGCATGAGATCTTCGAGCAGTCCTACGCCGACGTCGCCCGCACCCTGGAGATCGAGGAAGCCGCCTGCCGCAAGCTGGTCCAGCGTGCGCGCGCCAACGTCGAGCAGGAGAAAGTCCGCCACGTCACCCCGGCCGAGCAGCAGGACCAGTTGCTGGCCGCATTCGAGACCGCCCTGACCGAGGGCCGCACCGCGCCCCTCGCCGCCTTGCTGTCCGAACAGATCACCCTGCGCGCCGACGGCGGCGGCAAGGTCAGCGCGGCGGCGGAAGCGCTGCACGGCCATGACGCGGTGCTGGGTTTCATCGAACGCATCCTGCACCCGGCCTGCCGCAACGACCGCTGGACCTTCGTCGACCTCAACGGCTCGCGCGGCGTGATCCTCGAACGCGAGGGCCGCATCGAAGCCGCGGTGAGCTTCGGCTACGACGAAGACGACCGTCTGCGCGACATCTTCATCATGCGCAACCCCGACAAGCTGGCACGGCTGGAGGCGGTGAAGATTCGTTGAGTGGTTCGGGAATCGGGAATCGGGAATCGGGAATCGGGAGGCTATCTTCTTCCCCCCTTTGTAGAGGGGGGATTTGCTTTTGATCCGCACGCCCCCAATCCCCACCCTCAACCCGAATCGCTCGCCGCAACGCCAACCGAACGCAGATAGGCGTCGAGGCCGCGTTCGCGGGTGTCGACGAAGCTCTCGCCGGTGGCGGCGTATTCGACGATGCGGTCCGGGCGGAAACTGCGGAAATCGGTGCGCAAGCGGCACCAAGCGCCGAGGGTCCAACTGCCGCCCCAGAACGACAGGCAAAGCGGTTCGATTTCGCGTGCGCTGGCACGGGCCTCGCCGTCGCGGTAGACCACGCGCAGCACGCGCTGGTCGAGCACCGCACCGTGCAGAGCATCGATCAGGCCGCTGGCTTCGATGCGGTTGTCCAACTGCGGGGCGAAGATGCGGGTGCGGGCGCTGCGCGCGCGCAGCTCCGGCGGCAGCACCGCCTCGATCTTGAGCAGGGCGGCGGTGGCGCCGCGGCCGAGGCGCTCGCCGCCGAAGGCGCGCACGAAACGCGTGCCGACCACCAGGGCTTCGAGCTCGTCGGGATTGAACATCAGCGGCGGGATGTCCGCGCCCTTGCGCAGCAGATAGCCGACCCCGGCCTCGCCCTCGATCGGCACGCCGGAGCGTTGCAGATCGGCGACGTCGCGGTAGACCGTGCGCAGCGACACTTCCAGGGTCTGCGCCAGTTGCTGGGCGGTGATCGCATGGCGGCGTCCGCGCAGGGCATGGATCAGCAGGAACAGGCGGTCGGCGCGGCGCATCCGGCATGATCCCGCGCCGCCGCGCCGGGCTCAAGCGGCGGCGCGGGGTTCGCGGTTCGACCGTCGCTGCCGGCGTTCATGCCCGCAGCTCCGAGCGCGCGGTCGGCGCCAGGCGCAGCAGCCGCGGCGCCTGCTTGAGGTCGCCGAGCATCGCATCGGCCAGCAGCGCGCGCCAACGCGGGTCGCCGTCCAGGGCGGCGGCGTGGGCGCGCTGCGCGGCTTCGTCGGCATAACGGGCGAACCAGACCAGCACCTGTTCGCCCTCGCGCACCGGCAGGCGCGGATAGCCGTTCGGCGACGGGTCGCTGACATAGGTCGCGAGCAGTTCGGCGCCGCCGGCGCCGAGCAAGGGTGCGAAGCGCTGCTCGAACAGCTCGGCGAACCCGTCATCGGCCGGCGCGCCCAGTTCGCAGAGGCCGATCGCGACCACACCCTCGCCGCTCACGGCGCTGCCGACCGCCGCACGCGCGTTCGGCGCGACCGAGAAACCCGAGCCCGGCCGCACCGGCCGCAACATCAGCACGTCGTCGTTGTCGAGCAGGGTCGCATTGGCCGCCTCGCGATGGCGCTTCCAGATCGGCCCGCCGTAGAACGCGTCGAGCGAAGCCGCACGCAGGGCGTGATCGGGAAAGCCGCGCACCCAGGTGTAGCGATCGGCCTGGTCGAGGTCGCGGAACTGCGCGATCACGTGCATGCCCAGCGCTTCCTGCGACTCGATGAATTCGCGCTCGAACAGCTCGATCAGGTCGTCGCGACGGCCCGGCTGCATCCGGTACTGGCGCAACTCGATCACCGCGTCCTCGTGCAGCAAGCGGCCGTGCTCGTCGCTGCGGTGCATCCACATATGCCAGTTGGTCTCCCAGCTGGCGCCGCCGTCGACCGAGAATTCCTGGTGCCAATGCGCGGTGTTGGCGCTGATGTCGCTCCACACGAACTTGGCCAGCACCGACCGGCCTTCGTGTTCGAGTTCGCCGTAGAACACCCCGACCCCGTTCTCGTAGCCGCCGACCACCGGCGGTTCGAGCACACCGTCGTGGCTGCCGGCCCAGTAGATGCTCCATTGCCGGCGTTCGAGGTTGAACAGGCGCAGGGTCATGCCCTGGAAGCCCTCTTCCGCCCCGGGCCGGCCCCAATCGGAGACGAAGGCGTCGACGTTGCCGAGCCCGCCGAGCACCGGCGCGCAGGTCTGGGTGGCCAGGAAGATCTGCCAATCGTCGGAGCCGGCCAGACGCTCGCGCAAGCGTTCGTTGTGAACCTGCCAACGGCCGTGCAGGAAATCGAAGTCGTGGCGGCCGTCGCCGGCCGTGCTCGTATCGTTCATCGCTCGAACCCTCGAAAGTACACTCAGGCCTGCCGCGTCATCCACATGACCCAGTTGGTTTCCCAGGTGCGGCCGTCGTCGGCCGACAAAGCCTGCTCCCAGCGCACGCTGTCGGCGGTGATCTCCGACCAGGTCGCGCGCGAGGGCAGCATTCGGCCTTCGTGCGCCTCCAGGCCGTGGAATACGCCGATGCCGTCGCCGAAGCTACCGCTGAGCGGTGCTTCGAGCACGCCGTCGCGGTCGCTGGCCCAGTACACCTGCCACAGCCTTGTCGCCGGTTGGTACAGGCGCAGGGCGAAGCCTTCGATGCCGCCGCCCCAGGCGGTGAGGTAGCGGTCGACGCTGCCGAGCCCGCCGAGCACCGGCCGGCATTCGTCGGTGGCGTCGAACTCGATCCAGTCGTCGCTGCCGACCAGGCGCTTGGCCAGGCGCCGGTTCTTGACCTGCCAACGGCCGTGATAGAAGTCGAAATCGTGGCGGCCGTCGTGGTCGGGCGCGGTCGGGCCGCCGCCGGCGGGTGCCGCCGCCGCCTCGCCGAACGGCGCGGCCTGCAGCACCGAACTCATCGCCGCGAGCTGCGCGCTCGCCCCCAACTGCAGGATCAATCGTCGTTGCCGGTCCATCTCGCGCTTCCCCCGTGGCCGCGTCGGGCCAGGCCGTGCCGATCGCACGCCGCCACTGTGCGCGGGGGCTGCTGCCAGCCTGCTGTCAGCAGGGCCCGGTGAGAGGCGAAAGCACAAGCAAGGGCAAAGGCAGCAACAAAGGCAACGGCAAATCCCCCCGCCCCCTTTCCAAAGGGAGAATGCTTCCGGGATGTTTCGGTCGGATCGAGCGGATGGCGCGGGTCGGGCGACACGCTTTGAATCGACCGCGCTTAAGAACCCACCACGAACCGCTGCTCCAACACTCCGAGTTCCCCCTTTGGAGAGGGGTCAGGGGGGATTTGCTGTTGCTGTTGCTGTTGCTGTTGCTGTTGTTGCTCTAGCCCCGACCGCCCCGCCTCAAACCACCGGGGCCGCCGGGAACACCACCCGCACCTCGAAGCCGCGGCCGGGGCCGCGCGGGTCCTCGGCGCCCCGCTCCAGGCCTTCGCCGCATTCGATGCGGGCACCGTGGGTCTGGGCGATGCGCGCGACCAGCGACAGGCCGATGCCGCTGCCGCCGTCCGGGCTGCCCGGGGCGCGGTAGAAGCGGTCGAAGATGCGTTGGCAGTCGTCGACCGCCACGCCGGGGCCGTTGTCGGCGACGCACAACGCAACCGCATCGTCGCCATCGGCGTGGCAGGACACCGCGATGGTGCCGTCGGCGCCGGCATGGCGCACCGCGTTGTCGATCAGGTTGCGCAGCAGGATGCCGAGCTGGTCGACGTCGCCGAGCAAGCGCGTCGGTTCGGCGCGCAGCGTGATGCGCTGGCGACGTTCGCGAGCGAGAGTCTCGAAGTCGCGGATCACCAGCACGATCAGGTCGGACAGGTCCAAGGGCGCCAGCCGCACCGACTCCTCGCCGGCATCGAGCCGGGCCAGGTCCAGCAACTGTTCGGACAGACGCGCACTGCGCTGCACGCCGGCGCGCAAGCGCAGCAGCGCGGCGTTCTTTTCTTCCAGGGTGTCGGCGCGCAGGGCCAGCTCGGCATGGGTGCTGAGCACCGCCAGCGGCGTACGCAGTTCGTGGGCGGCGTCGGCGATGAAACGGCGCTCGTGCTGGACCGCGGTGTCGACGCGTTCGAGCTGGCTGTTGAAGGCGTCGACCAGCGGCCGGAACTCGTTCGGCAACTCGGCGCTCGGCAACGGCGTCAGATCCAGCGGCGGGCGCTGGCGCAAGGTGTCGCGCAAAGTCGTCAACGGCCGCAGCGAGCGGCCGATCACCATCCACATCGCCAGGCCGAACACCACCAGGATCAGCGCCGCGGCCAGCAGGCTGCCGAGGATCCAGCCCTGCAGTTCCTGGATCGCCATCTGCTTGGTACGGCCGACCTGCACCACCAGGCCGCGCTGGCGGTCGGTGAGGCTGTAGACCTGCCAGCGCTCGCCATGGATCTCGCGGCGGGCGAAGCCGTCGCGGAAGTCCGGCTTCAACGGTTCCAGCGGCGCGGCCGCCGAATACACCACGTTGCGGCCCTGCGCCCACACCTGGAAGCTCATCTTGCGATCGGCGGCAACCGGCACGGTGACCCGCTTCGGGTCGCGCGAGGGCAGCCGCTCCAAGCCTTCCGGCATCGACGCCAGCACCTGCTCGGCGATCTCGCGCAGCGAGTTGTCGAGAAAACCGGTGTGCTCGCGGCCGAGCTGCCAGATCTGGCAGCCCATCCAAACGAACCAGGCCAGCAGCACGCTCTTGATCAGGACGAAGGTCAGCCGCCAACGCAACGAGCGCGTGCCGCGGCAACGTTTGTCGGCGACCGCCGCGGGCGCGGCCGGTGCAGGCGTAGCGGGTGCAGGCGCAGCGGGCGCGCTCATGCCGCCCCCGCGCCGACGCGATAGCCGTAGCCGTGCACGGTCACGATCAGGTGTTCGCCGAGTTTGCGCCGCAGCTGGTGCACGTACACCGCGATGGTGTTGCTTTCGATGGTGCCGGAGCTGCCGTACACGGCTTCCTCAAGTTGCTCGCGAGTGACCACCCGGCCCTGGCGTTCGAGCAACAGCATCAGGGTGCGGAACTCGTGCCCGCTCAGCGCGACCGGTTCGCCGTCGCGGGTGACCAGGCGCCGCGCAGGGTCGAGCACCACCGTGCCGCAGCTCAGCACCGGCGAGACCCGGCCCTGGCTGCGCCGCATCACCGCGCGCAAGCGCGCGCACAACTCGTCGAGCTGGAAAGGTTTGACGATGTAGTCGTCGGCGCCGGCATCGAGCCCGGCGATGCGTTCGCTGAGCTTGTCGCGCGCGGTCACGATCAGCACCGGGGTGGCGTCGTACCGGCCGCGCAAAGTCGCCAGCACGCCCAGGCCGCTGCCGCCGGGCAGGCCGAGATCGAGCAGGACCGCGTCGAAGTCGTGATCGACCAAGGCAGTCTTCGCCAAGGGCGCATCGGCGACCCAATCGACGCGCCAACCGTCGTGTATCAGGCCTGCGCGCACCGCCTCGGCGAGCATCGCGTCGTCTTCCACCAGCAGGATGTTCATGCCTCGCCTTGCGTCACCTTGTCGCATCGCCGGCCGCACAGTGCGCCGGCACGATTAAAAACTTCTTAAAGGCAGGCGCGCAGGATGCGCTGCACCCCCGGTACGGAGCCTCGCCATGCTCGCCCCGCCGTTCTTCGCCGCCGCTGTCGGCGCCTCGCGCGCGCCGCTGACGACGATGCTACCCCCGCCGGCGCGGATCGACGCGCCCGCACCCGCGTCCGCACCGCCGCCGCGACGACGACGACGCGGCACCGATGCCCCTGCCCGTACCGCCTCCTCCCCCTCCCTCTCCCGGAATCCGCTGCCCATGAAGCCCCAGCTAGCCGCCCCCGACCCATCCGCCCTCGCGCCCAGGACCTTGGCCGGCCTCGTGGTCCGCCCGGTGGTCCGCGACGACGCCGCCGTGCTGATCGAGCTGTGCAACGAACACGCCGAGCAGCTCGCCCTCGAGCGCCGGCCCTACGGCCCGCCGCGCAGCGATGCGCTGGAGCTGATGGAAGTGCTGTTCGAGCCGCCGTTCGGCGCCTGGGCCTGGATCGCCGAAGTCGACGGCCTGCACGTCGGCTACGCCAGCGCCACCGCCGGTTTCTCGATGCTCGAACGCGCCTATTGCCTGCAGCTCGACGACCCTTACCTGCGCGCACCCTGGCGCGATCGCGGCATCGAGGCCGAACTGTTCCGCCACGCGCTCGATGCCGCGCGCCGCTTCGGCTGCCTCAACCTGCAATGCCAGTCGCCGCTGTGGAGCGACGCCGCGCGCGGGCTGGAAGCGCCGGTGCGTGCGCTGCGCATGGACGCGATGCGCTACGTGGTGCGGATGGAAAACGAGACCGCCGAGGCCTGAGCCTGGAGCGCGTATCGGCTGCGCCCTCAGTCGGACCTCGGCTCGTGCTCGAACAGGTCCGACTGGACCGCGCCGTCCTCGTCTTCGGCGAACCCCGACAGGCCGACGCCGACCAGGCGGAACAAGGTCTGCGCCGGCAGCTCGACCCGCGCGCGCAAGGCGCAGGCGATGTCGGCCAGCTCGGTCTCGTCGGCGGGCGGATGCGCCGCGGTCAGGCTGCGGGTGAGGATGCGGAAGTCGGCGGTCTTGAGTTTGAGCACCACAGTGCGCGCGACCCGCCCCGGGCTGCGCTGCAGCTCGCGCTGATAGCCGGCCCAGGTCTTGCCGGCGAGCCGGCGGATGTCGGCCTCGACCTGCTCCAACGGCAGGTCGCGCTCGAAGGTGTCCTCCGACGACACCTGCAGGGTCGGCCGCTCCGGCTCGACCGCATTGTGGTCGATGCCGAGCGAGAGTTCGTGCAGGCGCCGGCCCCAGCGGCCGAAGCGCTGCTCCAGCGCCAGCGCACCGAGCGCGCGCAGGTCGGCGACCACGCTCACACCGAGCTCGGCGAGCTTGGCCTCCATGACCTTGCCGACCCCGGGCAATCGCCCGACCGGCAGCGGCGCCAGGAAGGCCTCGACCTGGTGCGGGCGGATCACGAACAAACCATCGGGCTTGCGCCAGTCCGAGGCGATCTTGGCCAGGAACTTGTTCGAGGCCACCCCGGCCGATGCGGTCAGCCGGGTCTCCTCGCGGATCGCCGCGCGGATCGCCTCGGCGGTCGCGGTCGCCGACGGCAACCCGGTCTTGGTGGTGGTGACGTCGAGATAAGCCTCGTCGAGCGACAGCGGCTCGATCAGGTCGGTGTGGCGGGCGAAGATCTCGCGCACCTGGCGCGAGACCGCCTTGTAGCGGACGAAATCCGGCGGCACGAACACCGCCTGCGGGCACAGGCGTTCGGCCCGCACCGCCGGCATCGCCGAGCGCACGCCGAACTTGCGCGCCTCATAGCTGGCCGCGCACACCACCGAACGCGCGCCGCGCCAGGCCACCACGACCGGCTGGCCGCGCAGTTCCGGCGCATCGCGCTGCTCGACCGACGCGTAGAACGCGTCCATGTCGACGTGCAGGACTTTGCGGCTGGGCGCGGATTCGGACACGGCACCGGGACAGGCGGACGAACGCGCCATGGTAGCGCTTCGCCGCCTGCCTGCTTGCGTCGTATCGGGCGTGTCGGGCGAGTGCCGGATCGAACCGGGCCCAATCCTGCGTTTGCGCTGTCGCGTGCGCTGTCGCGATTAGGGGTTCAGCGGCTGGAACAGCACTTCCAACTGGTCGACGCTGTTGAGGCCGGCGCCGTAGATGCCGTCGCCCTGATCGGATTGCCCCGCGTTCGGCAAGGCATTGACCAGGGCATCGAAAGCCGGCCCGACATTATCCTGCCACCACCCGATCTGGCCGACGATGCACTGATTCTCCGGAAAGTCCGCCAACAGCGCCATCACCGTGGGCACGTCGGCCGCCGTGAACGCTTCATCCTGATCGTTGATCATGACCAGGTGGATACCAATGACCTCGGTGGCGTCGACATTGCTGGCGACGATGCCGATGCAGGAAGTGAAGTTGCCGAACTGCACCGTCGGCACGGCTTGGCCGTTGACGGGCAGAATCGCCTGGGCGCTGGCCCATTCGCATTCGCCGATGTTGAGCGGGGTGAAGCAACGATTGATCTGATAGGGCATCGGAACTCTCCTGTGGTTGGGGCGCAGCCGATGCCGCGCCAGAATCCCTTCTAGCGGCCCGCGCCGCAGCGCGATATGCGGACGCGGTCCGCAGCGCCGCTTCGTACCGAACCCGGCCCGGCACGAATCCGTTCGCGCTCGACGTTTCCGGCACTGCCGCGTCCGCTAGCTCCGTCGAAACAAGACTTGCAATCCGCCGACGATGTCGAAGCCCGCGGCGTAGATACCCCCGCCGTAATCGATCTGCTCGGCATACGGCACGCTGTCGACCAAGGCGTCGAAGGGCTTCCAGAGATTGTTCTGCCACAGCGCGATATTGCCGACGATCGACCGATTCTCCGGGAAATCCGCCAGCAACGCGGTCACCGAAGCCACGTCGTCAACGCTGAACAGGTTGTCCTGCTCGTCTGACAAAGGCAGATTGATGCCGATCACCCGGCTGCGATCGGCATTGCTGGCGAAAATGCCGATGGAGGAAAAGAACTGGAGAAAACGCACCGTGGGCACGGCCTGGCCGTCGACCGGACCAATCGCTCGCGCGCTCGCCCATTCGCATCGGCTGATGGCAAGCGGCGAATTACAAGGTTGAATCAAATAGCGCATCTTCATTCTCCTGTCGGTGAAACGCGGCCCCTGCCGGACCGCTCGCTCGCTTGGTGAACCGCAACGCGAAACGCACGCCATTCGCAGCGCCGACTTCGCGCTCGAACATCCCAGCGGTGCATGCACCTCGTCCTCGTAAGCGCCGCCTGCGTCGCGGTTCGTCCTGCGCAGCGCCCTCGACGCTTCACGGCCAGGCGCCTGCCGCGTTCTGGCGGACATGACTATCTCTTTACGCACTGACGCCGTCGAAGCGGCCATCGAGTCGCATCCCTGCTTCGCCGGCCTGCCGGAACCGGAATCGGTCGAGTTCGAGGTGCTGTGCCGGTTCTGCGAAGCGCATCGGGTCGAGGTGCTGTCGTCGCTGCCCTGGGTCGCGGCCGAGGTCGCCGCGCTCGAAGGTTTCGACGCCATGCTGCGGCTGGTGCGCCGCCACGGCGGCCGCCGGCTGTACCTGTCGCGCAGCCGCAAGGCCTGCTCGACCCGGCTCGGAGTGGAGCTGGACGCCCCCACCCACCGCCGCCTGCTCGAGCGCGCCAGCGCCGCCGGCACCATCGAGATCCCTTCGGCCTGGGGCGTGTTCGTCGGCCTGCGCCGGGTCGGCATCCGCGCCGCGGTGCGCGCCGGCCGCAGCCAGCGCGAGGTCGCCCAGACTTTCGGCGTGACCGAGCGCCACCTGCGCCGCGAGGCCGACAGCCTGCGCCCGGACGGCCTGCGTCCCGACTGAACACGCGCGCCGCAGGACTGCGCCGCGCACGCGGCATCGGCGACAATGGCGGCCCTCGCCGCCACCGCCCCCGCCATGTCCGCACCCTCCCCCGTTCCCAGCAGCATCTCCCTGACCCGCTACCTGATCGAAGAACAGCGCGCCGGACGCATCAACCCCGACCTGCGCCTGCTGATCGAAGTCGTCGCCCGCGCCTGCAAGACCATTTCGATCGCGGTCGGCAAGGGCGCGCTCGGCGGCGTGCTCGGCGAAGCCGGCACCCCCGGCGAAGCCAGCATGAACATCCAGGGCGAGGCGCAGAAGAAGCTCGACGTGCTCAGCAACGAGATCCTGCTCGAAGCCAACGCCTGGGGCGGCCACCTCGCCGGCCTGGCCTCGGAAGAGATGGACACCTCGCACCCGATCCCCGACG
This sequence comes from Lysobacter antibioticus, assembly GCF_001442535.1. NCBI lineage: Bacteria > Pseudomonadati > Pseudomonadota > Gammaproteobacteria > Lysobacterales > Lysobacteraceae > Lysobacter > Lysobacter antibioticus. Next base: position 1,429,604 of record NZ_CP013141.1, read on the forward strand.
TCTATCCGCGCGGCAACTACCTGCTGCTGTTCGATCCCCTCGACGGTTCGTCCAACATCGACGTCAACATCTCGGTCGGCACGATCTTCTCGGTGCTGCGTTGCCCGGACGGCGTGACCCAGGCCGCCGACAAGGACTTCCTCCAGGCCGGCACCGAACAGGTCTGCGCCGGCTACACGACCTACGGCCCGAGCACGATGCTGGTGCTGACCATCGGCAACGGCACCCATGCCTTCACCCTCGACCGCGAAGTCGGCAGCTTCGTGATGACCACGCGCAACATGACCATTCCCGAGGAAACCAAGGAATTCGCGGTCAACATGTCCAACCAGCGCCACTGGCAGCCGCCGATGCAGGCCTACGTGGCCGATCTGCTGTCGGGCAAGGAAGGCCCGCGCGGCAAGGACTTCAACATGCGCTGGGTCGCCTCGATGGTCGCCGACGTGCACCGCATCCTGACCCGCGGCGGCATCTTCAGTTATCCGCTCGACGCCAAGTGCGCCGACAAGGGCGGCAAGCTGCGCCTGATGTACGAAGCCAATCCGATGAGTTTCCTGGTCGAGCAGGCCGGCGGCGCCGCCAGCACCGGCCGCCAGCGTATGCTCGAAGTGCAGCCGACCGGCCTGCACATGCGCGTGCCGGTGTTCATCGGCAGCAAACAGGAAGTCGAAACCGCGGTGCGCTATCACCGCGAACACGATGCTGAACAGGCCTAAGGCCGGCTCGATCAAACTATGAACAGGGCTCCCTCCCGCTCCGGGAGGGAATGCCGATGCCGCCGAGGCATCACTCCCGAGATGCCCCCACTCGTTCGGCCCGCCCCCGGCTGAACGAACTGAACCGCGTTGATGAATCGACGCGCGGCGATGCCTAAACGCGCATCGCCGCCGATACCGGTCGCCCGATGACCGGCTTTGCTTCGAGTGTGCGTTGGTAGTAACACTTGCAGTAATTATCGGCGCCTTGCGCCCGCGGGGAAAAGCGATGTCGAACAGTACTCGGCGCGACTTGGGAGGTCGCTACGCGACCAACGGCGTTACTTCGCCCAAACCAGCTCCGGCGCGCGATTTCGGCGGCCGCGAGCTGCTGTATCTGAGCCCCGGCGGCGCCGGGCGCATGCACGCCCTGGCGGCGTTGCAGACCCTGGGTTGGACCTTACGCCGCGCCGTCGATGCGCGCGGCGCGCTACGCATGCTGCACGCCAACCTGCGCCTGCCGCATGCGGTGCTGATCGATCTGCGCGAAGGCTTCGACGCGCGCGACCTCGACGAACTCGGTCCGGCCTTGAGCACGCACAACGCCGGCTGGATCGCCGGCGTCACCGCCGACCAGGTCGAAGACCCGATCGTGCGCCGCCTGATCCGCGACTACTGCTACGACTACGTCACCCTGCCCTGCCCCGAAACCGTGCTGCATACGGTGATCGGCCACGCCTACGGCATGGCCGCGCTGGCCTGCGGTCATAACGACGATGCCGCATCCAGCTACGTCGACGGCATGGTCGGCGAAAGCGAGGCGATGCGTTCGCTGAGCCGGATCTTGAACAAGGCCGCATCGACCGACGCGCCGGCCTTCATCGCCGGCGAAACCGGCACCGGCAAGGAACTCGCGGCGATGGCGATCCACCGCCATTCGCGCCGCCAGCGCAATCCCTTCGTCGCGATCAACTGCGGCGCCATTCCGCACAACCTGATCGAGTCGGAACTGTTCGGCTACGAACGCGGCGCCTTCACCGGCGCGCAGCAACGCAAGCTGGGCCGCATCGAAATGGCCGACGGCGGCACCTTGTTCCTCGACGAAATCGGCGACCTGCCGCTGGAAAGCCAGACCTCGCTGCTGCGTTTCCTCGAACAAGGCAGCATCGACCGGCTCGGCGGCCAGGGCCCCACCAAGATCGATGTGCGCATCGTCTCGGCGACCCATCACGACCTCGACCTCGCCGTCGCCGAAGGCCGTTTCCGCAGCGACCTCTATCACCGCTTGTGCGTGCTGCGCCTGCAGGTGCCGCCGCTGCGCGAACGCGGCGGCGACATCGACCTGCTCGCCGACTACGCGCTGCAGCGTTACTCGCGGGAAAACACCCGCGGCCTGAGGGGTTTTTCGCCGTGCGCGCGCCACGCCATGCACCGCCACGCCTGGCCCGGCAACGTGCGCGAACTGATCAACCGCGTGCGCCAGGCCGTGGTGATGGCCGAGGGCCGCTACATCACCGCCGCCGACTTGCGCATCGGTGCGCTCGGCGACGGCCAACCGATGACCCTGGAAGAAGCGCGCGACGCCGCCACCCGCGAAGCGATCGAACGCGCCCTGCACCGCAACCGCCGCCGCCTCGGCGAATCGGCGCGCGAACTCGGCGTATCGCGGGTGACGTTGTACCGCCTCATGCAGAAACTCGGCATGCGCAGCAGCGAAGACGACGTCTCCGAGGAAGCCGAAACGGTCTGAGCCCGGCCCGGCTTCGTTGCGAGGGCTCCGTGCCGGCCGCTCGGCTAGCGTCCGGCGTGCGCCAGCGAACGGCGCGGCAGGTCGATGGTGAACACGCAGCCCGAACCGGGAAGATTGCGGACGCTGAGTTCGCCCTTGTTGGCCAGAATGCTGCGCCGGGCGATCGACAATCCCAATCCCAGGCCGCTGGTGTCCGCCCCGGCCTGGGTGAAAGGATGGAATAAGCGCTCGGCATCGCCTGGCGGCAAGCCGCCGCAACGATCCTCGACGTCGATCAGGATGCGGTCGGCGGCGGCATAGGCGTTGAGGACGATCTCGCTGCCGGGATGGGAAAACTTGAACGCGTTCTGCAGCAGATTGCCCACCGCCGACAACAGCAGGTCGCGGTCGGCATCGACCGCCAGCAAGGGATCGACGTTCGACACGGCCAGGCTACAGCTCCTGACCTGCGCTTCCAGCGACGCCGACAGTTTGATCTCGGCGATGAATTCGGCCAGCGAAAACAGGTGCTGATGCACCGGCATCCCGGCGGTCATGCGCACCTCGGCCAGCGAGCGGTCGATCAAGTTGCCGAGACTCACCAGAGCGCGGTCGAGCACGCCGCCGGTGGCGCCGCCGAGGCCGACGTTGCCCTCCTTGATGATCGACAGCGCGAGCGTCGCGGTGCAAAGGTGATTGCGCAATTCGTGGGCGAAGAACCCCAGCTTCTCGTTCAACGCGTCGACCTGCTGGCCGGCGAGGGCGAAATCGTGTTGATAGCCGAATTCGGTCACCGCGTTGGCGATCGCATTGTCGAGGCAGCGATTGAGCGTCCTGAACTCGTCGATATCGATTCGCACGTCGCGTTCGAATGCCAGGTCGGTGATCGCCTGGCACAGATCGCCGTAATCGTGGACGACCGCGTCGATGCTGTAGCCGTGCGCGAGCAGTTCCTTGCCGTGCAGCGCCGCGGTTTCGCCGATCTCCGACAAGGCCGGCTTGCCTCCGCCGGTCGGCCCGGACACTTTGCGGCTGCGCGCGGGCTCCGAGGTCCGTTCGACCTGCAGGGTCTTGATCAGTTGCTCGAGGAATATGGTGATGCCATGGTCCAGCTCCGCTTCGGGAACGCCCGGCGGTGCGCGGCAGGCGACCTTCGCCCGGCATCGGGCGATCAGCTCGACGCGGTTCGATATGAGGAACTCATGCATCATTCCGGCACGATACGCGGCCCTTGTTGAGTTCATTCGGACCGCAGCGCATCCCGCGTCGGGCGATACCGCCCGCACCCTCCGAGCGACCGCCGCTTCAGCAGCCCATGCGCCGGGCAAGCGCCGGCGGCCATCGCCGGATGGCGAAAAATACTGAATACAATCATATGGTTACGCCGCCACCCAGGGCCGTAACGTCCGCCGCGACCCGCGTCGCGCGCAGGCGACGACGGCCCTGCCGTGTCGATTCGCCGCCCTGCCGTTCGTCGGATGGATACCACCCCAGGCAACGGAGCACCGATATGAGGATCTATTGGATCAGGGCGCAGGCACCGCGACGGGTACTGGCGCTGGTCAAACACCTCGGCATCGACGCCGAGCTGATCGAGAAAGACCTGATGGCCGGCGAGCTCAAGGCCGCCGATTACACCGCCCTCAACCCCAACGGCAAGGCGCCGACCCTGGTCGATGGCGAGCGGGTGCTGTGGGAGTCCTCGGCGATCATGGCTTACCTGTGCATCAAGCAAGGGTCGGACATGTGGCCGGCGCACTCGCCCGACGAACAAGTCGAAGTGCTGCGCTGGCTGTCGTGGAACGATTGCCACTGGGCGAACGCGGTCTCGCCGTTCTACTTCGAGCACGTGGTCAAGAACACGTTCGGACTCGGTCCGCCGGACCTGGAGCTGTTGGCGGCGGAAACCGCGGGACTGATCAGGTTCGCCCGCGTGCTCGACGCGCATCTGGCCGATCGTCGCTACGTGGCTTGCGGCCGGCTGACGATCGCCGACTTCCAACTCGCCTCGATGGCGGCCTACTGGCGCGAATCGGACATGCCGCTCGATGCGTTCGCGAACATCCTGCGCTGGCTCGACGACTTGATGCGCATCCCGGCCTGGGCCGACCCCTGGCCGAGCGAAGGCGAGCCTCTGGCCGCGGTTGCGGCGCGCTGAGCCCCGACATCGCTATCGGTGATAGACGAGTGCGTCCGTTACGCTCCCTTTCTCGCATCGCCCCTTTGGCAAAGGGGGCGAGCGCCCGACAGAGCACGAAGCCCGAATCGACTACGACGCGGGGGATTTGCTGTTCGGCGCGATGCGTCGAGGCGGGAAAGAACAAATCCCCCCTGTCCCTCTGCCCAAAGGGGGAACGGCAAACAGCGAGGGCAATGCGAAGCGCGGCCAAAAAATCGGGACGGAGGCCTCACACCTCCGTCCCGACGCGAGCGCCGTCGGAACCGACAGCACCGGGAAACCTGGCCGCTCGATGGGTCTCGACGGCACTGATACGGGAGCCGTCGCGAAAGCCGTGCCAACAATTCAAGCATTTGAATTAATTGATTATTTTCTCCGTTCGGCGGCGTCGCCCCGAGACTGTCCGGCGAAAGCGTTGCGGCCGCGTTACCTGCCTGCCCCGGACCGGTCGATGCGGCGATCGCGGCAATCCCCCGTGGGGCTTGATTCGGCGGCCGATAGGCTCGCGAGCGCTCCGTGTAAACAGGCGCATCGGCGCCGTTGCCTTTTTGCAACGCGCTTCGCGTGCGAGGATGACCGCCTTCCCGCGCTCGCTTCCCCAGCCATGTCATCGACGATCGACGCCCCGGACGATTTCATCGAGGTCTATCCCGAGGCTCTGACGCGCGAGCAATGCGCGGATCTGCTGCGCCGGTTCGACGCCAGCCGCGAGAGCGAGCCGGGCCGGGTCGGCGGCGGGGTGATGCCCGACCTCAAGGACAGCCGCGACCTGACCATCACCGGCCGCGAAGGCTGGAAGGACGTCGAGATCGCCCTGAACCTGGCGGTGTTCCGCGGCCTGCTGAGCTATCTGCGCCGCTACCCGCACACGATGATCGCGCCGCTGATGCTGGAAGCGCCGTCGGCCGACGGCAAGCGCCACCGTCTCACCCCCGAACGCATGGCCGAGATGGACGACAACGCACTGGCGCCGATCGCCCAGACCGTGTTCCGTCCGGGTTCGATCAACCTGCAGCGCTACACCGCCGATCGCGGCGGTTATCCGTACTGGCATTGCGAGCTGTACCCGCGCGACCCGGGCGCCGAGACCCTGCACCGCCACGTGTTGTGGACGATCTACCTCAACGACGGCTTCGAGGAAGGCGAGACCGAGTTCCTGTACCAGCGCCGCAAGATCGTCCCGCGCGCCGGCGACCTGCTGATCGCACCGGCCGCGTTCACCCACACCCACCGCGGCAACCGGCCCAAGGGCGGCGACAAATACATCGCGACCAGCTGGATCCTGTTCCAGCGCGCGGAGCAGTTGTTCGGCGGGCGCTAAGGCTCCAGGCATGAGGTTGCTTGCGTAGCGGGCGAAAGCAAATCGCCCGGCGCAGCCATTACGCAGGTGCCAGCCGCCTTCTGAAAGCAGGCGAATCGACGCAGGCATCGCGCGTACAAGCACGCATCCCCCGCAAGTTCCCCCGTTTGGGCAGGGGGCAGGGGGATTTGCTGTTAGCTGTTAGCGACCAATCGTTGCCGCCAACCCGCCAAACCTCAGGGATTACGCGGGTGGTTCAACACCAGCCAGTACAAGCCGACCTGTTTGACCGCCCACACGAACTGCTCGAAATCCACCGGCTTCTGGATGTAGCTGTTGACCCCGAGCGCGTAGCTCGCTTCGACGTCGAAGGGCTCGGTGCTGGTGGTCAGCACCACCACCGGCAGGGTGCGGGTGGGCTCGTGGGCGCGGATCGCCTGCAGCACTTCGCGGCCGTCGACCTTAGGCAGATTGAGGTCGAGCAAGACGATCGACGGCAGATCGCTGGGGTCGCGATCGGAATAACGGCCGCGTGCGAACAGGTAATCCAGCGCCTCGGCGCCGTCGCCCATCACCACCAGCCTGTTGGCGATCTTGGCCTCGTCGAAAGCGAGCCGGGTCAGCTCGACGTCGTCGGGATTGTCTTCGACCAGCAGGATTTCCTTATGCATCTGTATTTTCCTCGCCTGTCGTGGCGACAGGCAATTCCACTATGAAGGTGCTGCCCGCACCGGGCTGCGAATGAGCGCGCAGCTCGCCGCGGTGGCGCTCGACCACGCGACGCGCGATCGCCAGGCCCAAACCGTGACCGCCGCCCTGGTCCGGCCCATGCAGGCGCTGGAAGGGCTCGAACAGCTTGTGAGCATATCGCATGTCAAAACCGGCCCCGTGGTCGCGGATGGTCAGCAGCAGGCGGCCCGCGACGGTCTCGCCGCTGACCTCGATGCGCACCGGTTCGACCTGGCCTTCGCGCTCGCACGAAAACTTCCAGGCGTTGTGCATGAGCTGGTTCAACATCAGCTTGAGCAGCCGCTCGTCGCCCTCGACCTGCAGGCCGGGCTGGACTGAAACTTCGCCGCGATGGCGCGGATCGGCGTCCTGCAGCTCGGCGCCGACCCAGTCGGCGAGCAGGCTCAGGTCGACCGGCGCGACCCGCATCTCGGCGCGGGTCACGTGCGACAACTCGGTCAGCGCGGCGAGCAGACTGGTCATGCGCGAGGCCGCAGCGCGGATGCGCCCCAGGTAATCGCGATCGGTCTCGTTCAAGCGTTCGATCGCGCGTTCGCTGAGCAGGGCGGAGAAACTTTCGATCGAGCGCAGCGGCGCGCGCAGGTCGTGGGCGACCGCGTCGGCGAACAGCTGCAGCTGCCGGTTGGAGGCGTCGAGCGCGGCGCCGCGTTCCTCGATGCGGGCGCTCAGGGCGATGCCGGCCTCGCGTTCGCCGCGGATGTCGCGCATGTGCGAGATGAAATACTGCGGCGCGCCGGACTCGTCGCGCATCACCGCGACGTTGAGCTGCACCCAGACCTCGCTGCCGTCGCGATGCACATAGCGCTTGTGTTCGTCGACCGAGGCCAGGCTGCCGTTGACCAGCGCGGTGACCAGGTTGTTGCTGATCGCCAGATCGTCGGGATGGGTCACTTCGCTGTAGTGATGGCCGCGCAACTCGTCTTCGCGGTAGCCCAGCATCGCGCACAGCGCCGGATTGATTTCCAGCCAGATGCCCTCGATCGAGACGATGGCCATGCCGATGTTCGACGCGGCCATGGCCTGACGGAAACGATCGTCGCCCATCTTCGACGCCACTGCAGCGGTGGCGTGGTCGGCGGTGGTCGTGGCGCGCGGTAGGCTCATCGGTGCAGGGACAAGGGTCTTCGGCGGATTATGTGACCGGGGAGTGTATCCGCCCGGCTCGTGACGGCACGGTAGACGGTCGCATACGGCGCCGACACAGCCAAGTCGAGCACAATGCCGGCATGGATTTTCCTCAGATCGCCTTCCTGCTGATCCTGGGCGCAGCACTGTATCTGTTCATCAGCGAACGGCTGCGGGTCGACGTCACCGCCATGCTGACCCTGCTGGCGCTGGTGTTGACCGGCGTGCTCGACGCCAAGCAGGCCTTGTCGGGCTTCGCCAGCGAGCCGGCGATCATCGTCGCGGCGGTGTTCGTGATCTCCGGCGGCCTGGCCGCGACCGGCATCACCGAGCGCCTGGGCCAGTGGATCGGCGACGCCTCCGGCAAGAGCGAGAGCCGCGCGATCGCGGTCACCATGCCCGCGGTGGCGGCGCTGTCTTCGTTCACCCACCACGTCATGGTCACGGCGATGATGCTGCCGATCCTGACCCGCTTCGCCAAGGCGCGCGGGCTGTCGGCGTCGCGCCTGCTCATGCCGATGTCGTTCGCGGCCTCCCTCGGCACCACCCTGACCCTGGTCAGCGCGCCGGCCTTCCTGCTCGCCGACAACCTGATCGAACGCACCGGCGCACCGGGCCTGGGCATCTTCTCGATCACCCCGATCGGCCTGGCCCTGGTCGCGCTGGGCGTGGTCTACATGCTCGCCACGCGCTGGCTGTTGCCCAAGCGCGGCGGCGAGCACGGCGACGACGGTTATCTGCGCCTGGACCGTTACCGCACCGAACTGTTGATCGTCGAAGGCTCGCGCTGGAGCACGCGCCCGCTGGCCGAGTTGCAGAAAGCCCTCGGCGACCGCTTCGTCCTGACCGGCTGGCTGCGCGACGGCCAACGCCGCCAGGACCTCGGCCCGAGCAGCCCGCTGATCAGCGGCGACATCCTGCTGGTCGAAGCGTCGGCCGACGCCTTCGCCTCGCTGCACGACGACAGCGGGCTCGATCTCAATGCGATCGCGCGCTTCGGCGACAGCGTCACCGGCGAAGGCGACGGCGAACCGCAGCTGGTCCAGGCGGTGGTCGCGCCGGGCTCGGAGTTCATCGGACGCAGCGTGCGCGAACTCGATTTCGCGCGCCGCTTCCATGCCGTCATCGCCGGTCTGTGGCGTCGCCAGGGCGCAGTCGCGCCGCGTTTGTCGGACGCACGCCTGCGCGAAGGCGACCTGTTGGTGCTGTGGGGCCGGCCCTCGCGTTTCGCCGAACTGGCCGCGCACCATGGCTTCCTGATGCTGGTGCCGTTCGCCGGCGAAGCGCGCCGCCGCATCCGCGCGCCGCTGGCGCTGGCGATCCTCGCCGCGACCGTGATCGCCGCGGCCACCGAATGGCTGCCGGCGTCGCTGGCCTTCCTGTTGGGCGCGGTGGCGATGGTCGCCACGCGCTGCGTCGACGTCGAACAGGCTTATCGCGAGATCGACGTGCGCATCTTCGTGATGATCGCCGGGGTGATCCCGCTCGGCGTGGCGATGGAACAGACCGGCACCGCGCAATTGCTCGCGCAGGGCCTGTTGCATGTGGTCGCGGGCTGGTCGCCACTGGCGATCCTGCTGGTGATGTTCGCCTCCGCCGCCTTGCTGACCCAGATCCTGTCCGACGCCGCCACCACCGTGCTACTCGGCCCGATCGCGATCTCGCTGGCGCAGTCCCTCGGCCTGCCACCGACGCCGTTCGTGGTCTGCACCGCGCTCGGTGCGGTCGCCGCCTTCCTGACCCCGATCGGCCATCACGGCAACCTGCTGATCCTCGGGCCGGGCCAATACCGCTTCAACGATTTCCTGCGCATCGGCTTGCCGCTGACGACCATGGTCGCCCTGGTCAGCGCCTGGATGGCGCGTTGGTTGTGGCTCGATGGGCCGTTGTGGCCGTTGTCGTCCTGACGGCCGCGGCGCCTTCGCCGTCGCATGCTTCGACTGGGTTTCGACGATGCGCCTCGGCCTCGCGGGCCGGCGGCCACCTCGCAGTCTCCTTTGCCATCGGCGATCCGCTCGCGCTCGAAGGGTAGGGAATTTCCTACGCCACGTTCGGCGATCCACTGAGAGCAATCGGTCACAGCTTGCCTCAACTTACACAGGCCCCGGCAGCGCGACGAGTGCGTTGGCAAGGAAGCCGCTCAGCAAAGGATCGGTCGCCGCCTTGAGCAAGCGGTCCAGCTGGGCCGGGGCCCTTCTTCCTTTCGATTCCTCCGAATCCAGGCGCGGTCATGCGTTACACGGTGCAACTGAGCGAATCCGATTACCAAGGCCGTCGCCTTTCCTGCGACGTCGCCGACGAATGCTTCAACGACGCCATCCAGGCCTCGCAAGCGGCCAAGACCGAAGCCTTCCACCTCACCGTGCAGCTCGGCCTGCCGGTCGCCATCCGCATCTTCGAAGACAGCCGCATCTACCTGTCGCACATCATGCCGGCGCCGCGGCGCTGAGGGTTCGCGCCTCCGATCGCCTCGAAAGCCCGAAGCCCCTTATAGGAGCTGCGCAAGCGGCGACCGCGGGCCTGCGGCCACCGGCGCAGACAAGGGCGACTGCGCGGTCGCGACTCGCGTCGCTCCTACCCTCTAGCAGCAGATCGCCTCGAAGCTTCGAAGCCTGTAGGAGCTGCGCAAGCTGCGACCGCGGGCCTGCGGCCACCGGCGCAGACACGGGCGACTGCGCGGTCGCGACTCGCGTCGCTCCTACCCTCAAGCAGCAGATCGCCTCGAAGCTTCGAAGCCTCTTGTAGGAGCTGCGCAAGCTGCGACCGCGGACTTGCGGCCACCGGCGCAGACACGGGCGACCGCGCGGTCGCGACTCGCGTCGCTCCTACCCCGAAGCAGCAGATCGCCTCGAAGCTTCGAAGCCTGTAGGAGCTGCGCAAGCTGCGACCGCGGGCCTGCGGCCACCGGCGCAAACACGGGCGACCGCGCGGTCGCGACTCGCGTCGCTCCTACCCTCAAGCAGCAGATCGCCTCGAAGCTTCGAAGCCTCTTGTAGGAGCTGCGCAAGCTGCGACCGCGGACTTGCGGTTACCGGCGCAGACACGGGCGACTGCGCGGTCGCGACTCGCGTCGCTCCTACCCTTGAAGCATCAGGGTGCCTCGAAAACGGAAGTCTCCTGTAGCAGCCGCGCGAGCCGCAACCGCGAACCCGATGCCGAGACGAAGATACGGGCCGAATCCCCCACGCCCCGCGTGCGATTTCGCATCCCCCGCAATGTCGTCGCCTCGTCGACGATATTGCATACGCGCACACAGTCTGACGCGCATCTCAATTCGTATACGCGATACGCATCGCCGCTGCTCTCCAGGTAGGGGGTCGTTACCCGGGCGCGTTCCCATCTATGGGGAGGGGCCGAAGAAGACGAGCCGCCGCTTGCGACGAATCGTCTTCGGGGCATGCACGACCTCTGCCGCAATGCACGACACCGCTTCGCGACTGCGTTCGCGCGGCGGCTCTTGGCTGGTCTTTTCTTATTTCGATCTACGACTCGGAGAAACCGCATGTCCATGAAACAACGTGTCTTGACCGCTTCCATCCTGCTGGCGGTGACCGGCACTACCGCGACCGCGCTGGTCACCGCGCAGCACTACCGCGATGCGGGCAACGCGTCGGCGCAGGCCGGCAGCAACGCCGCAAATGCATCGGCCAAGACGGCCGCCGCAGCTCACGCCAATGCGCACTCCTCGGGCTTCGCACTCGCGCCGACCGTCTCCGGCGCTACGCCCAGCGCCCAGCTCGCGAAGCATCCGGCGGTGGCACGCGCTCGCGAACAACTGCTCGCGCAGAAGCTGCACGGCACCGGCGCCCAGGCCGATCGCGAGGCGATCGATGCCGAGCAATACCTGCCGCGCGATGTCGTCGTCGAAGCCGACGGCAGCGAGCACGTGCGTTTCAATCGCGATTACCAGGGCCTGCCGGTGATCGGCGGCGACCTGGTCACGCACATGAAAGACGGCCTGCTGACCTCGGTCAGCAAGACCATGGACCTCAAGCTCGGCCAGGGCGGCGCCAAGGCGCCGAAGCTGTCGGTGGCGCAAGCGGTGACCGACGCCGGCGTGCATTTCGCCGGCCGCTTCATGGATAAGCCGACCTCGCGCGTGGTGTATTTCGCCCAGGACAACCAGCCGAAACTCGCGTACGAAGTGACCTTCCGCGGCCTCAACAAGGCCGAGCGTCCGGTCCACGACATGATCTATGTCGATGCCGACAACGGCGCCTTCCTCGGCCGCGACAGCAAGATCTACAGCGCCGAAGCGGCCCAGGGCGAGGGTTTCACCATCACCCGAGGCAAGGTCGCGATCTCGACCAGCAAGGTCGGCGCCGAGGAAAGCGACGGCCGCGGCGCGGGCTATCTGCTGCGCGACGACAAGCGCGGCGGCGGCACCTTGCACAACACCGGCGGCACGGTGGTCGACCTGTATTTCGGCGGCGGCGATTTCACCGCACCGCCGATGTTCGACAAGGACAACGTCTGGGGCAATGAGCAGATGTCCAACATCGAGCGCACCGGCGTGGAAGCCCACTACGGCGTGTCGAAGACCTGGGACTACTACAAGAAGCTGTACGACCGCGTCGGTATCTTCGGCGACAGCAAGGGCGTGGAAAGCTTCGTCAACGTGACCTTCTCGATCTTCTACTTCATCGACGCCGGCGGCACCAACGCGTTCTGGGACGGCGAGGCCAAGCGCATGGTCTACGGCAACGGCGACTACGGCATCTCCAACCCGGTGGTCGCGCTCGACGTCGCCGGCCACGAAATGTCGCACGGCGTGACCCAGGCGACCTCGAACCTGGCCTATGCCGGCGACGCCGGCGGCCTCAACGAAGCCACCTCCGACATCCACGGCACCCTGGTCGAGTTCTTCGACAACAGCCCGAAGGACCCGCCGGATTACCTGATCGGCGAGAACGTCATGCTCGACGGCACGCCGCTGCGCTACATGTTCAAGCCCAGCCTCGACGTCGCCGAGGACGGCAGCGGTTCCTTCGATTGCTACCCGGCCGGCGGCTTCACCGACGAAGACCCGCACTACACCTCCGGTGTCGGCAACCACTTCTTCTATCTGCTCGCCGAAGGGCAGAAGGTGCCGAAGTCGCATCGCAAGACCCTGTTGCCGGCCGACCTGGTCTGCAACGGCGCGACCGGGCTCAAGGGCATCACCCCGAACACCGCCGGGCAGATCTGGTACCGCGCCAACACCTTGTACCTGACCTCGCAGTCGTCCTATCCGCAGGCGCGCGAAGCGACCCAGACCGCGGCCCAGGACCTGGTCGACAAGGGCCTGCTGAAGGCCAGCGTGGTGAAGTCGGTGGCCTGCGCCTGGGAAGCGGTCAACGTCTCGCTGCCGGAAGGTTCGACCGGTCTGCGCTGCAAGAGCTGAGCGGCCCGTGCCCTGAACTAGCCGCACCTGCCGTTGTTGCGGCCCCGTTGCGCACCTGCGCAGCGGGGCCGTTTTTCATCGACTCGCCAACGATCCGCAGCCTGCGATTCGGCGGCCAATGCGGCCGGTCGTCGGTCGCTCAGTCGCTGCCGGGCGGCACCGCGAAGTACACGCCTTCGAGGCTGCCGTTGTGGCCGCAGTAGTCGGGACCGAGCAAGGCTTTGCCGCTCGCATCCAGCGCCTGCACGCGCAAAGCCGCGCCTTCGCGGGTCAGCTTCAGGGAACTGCGCTCGCCGCCCTCGACCTGCACGGTCAACGCCGCGCCGGCGCTACGCCCGCTGCCGCTGGCATCGCACAACCAGCGGCCATCGAGCGGATGCGCGGCATTCGCCTCGACCTTCAAACGGCCGGCACCGTCGTCGACCACGTCGATGCCGCCGGCGAGGTTGCGCCAGCTGCCGACCCATCCCGCCGCCGGCTGCGCACGTATCTGCGACAGAGTACGCACGCGGTCGTCGAGCAAGGCCTTGAGCGACTGCGTCCGGTTCGCCGCGGTGGCGTTGTCGTAGGCCGCATCGCGAATGCCGATGAACCAGCGCTGGTCCTCGCGCAGTCCGCTCGCGGCCTGGGCATCGAGCGACTTGCGCAGGCGCTCGTAAGCGCGGCCGACCGCGGCGTCGGCGCGTGCCAGGCCGTCGTTTCCGCAGATCGCTTTCTCGACCGCGCTGGCGGCCTTGGCGCAATCGAAAGAGGGCTTCGCCGAAGCGGGCGGGGCGGCGAACGCCGATGCCGAAGCCATGAGCGTTACGGCGAGCAATGCGGAAGAGGCGAGGGCGGGTGGCGTCACGGCGGCGGGGTCCTGGGCTGCGCTGAAGAGGGGCATTGGGGGATCGACGACGGCATCGGCGCGGGCCTCGCGCATGCCGTCGACCTTTCCGGACACACCTTGCTCGCGAACGCCGTCGTTTTCCAGCGGCTGCATCGGACTGCGCGCTGTGCGATGGCGTCAGCGACGGCGTAGCGTCGGTTCTCGGTCATGCGATCGGTTGGTGCACGAACAGATGTTCGTCGATGAAGTCCAGGAACACCCGTAGCTTCGGCGAGATATGCCGGTGCGCCGGCCACAGCGCCCAAAACTGCCCGCGCTGGGTCTCGAAGCCGGGCAGCACGCGCCGCAACTGTCCGCAGGCGAGCCGGTCGCGGACCAGGAAATCCACGGTGTAGACGATGCCCAGCCCGTGCACCGCGGCCAGCACCGCCGCTTCGCTGTTGTTGCAGATCAACGCCGGCGGCAGGTGCGGCGGCGCTTCGCCGGGCTCGAGCCGCAGCGACCACTCCTGCACCTTGCCGCTGTTGGCGAAGCGGAAATGGATGCAGTCGTGCGCTTCCAGGTCGGACGGCAGGCGCGGTTCGCCGCGCCGCGCGAGGTAGTCGGGCGAGGCGCACAGCATGAAGCAGAACGGGCCGAGCCGGCGCGCGCGCAGCCGCGAGTCGGGCATGTCGCCGCTGCGGATCACCACGTCGAAACCGCCGTCGATCACGTCGACCAGCTGATCGTCGAAATCCAGTTCCAGCTCGACCTCGGGATAACGTGCGCGGAACTCGCCGAGCACCGGCACCAGAAAGCGATAGCCCGCGGTCGGCAGGCCCACCCGCAAGCGTCCGCGCGGCGCTTGCATCGCATGGGTCAACATCGCTTCGGCTTCGTCGAGTTCGTCGAGCAAGGGCCGGCAACGCTCGTAGAACATGCGGCCCTCTTCGGTCAGGCGCACGTTGCGGGTGTTGCGCTGGAGCAGGCGCACGCCGAGCTGCTGTTCGAGCTTGGCCACGCTCTTGCCGACCGCCGACGCGGACACTCCGATGTGACGCCCGGCGGCGACGAAGCTGCGGGTCTCGGCGGTGCGGACGAAGGCGAGCAGGCTGCCGAGCTTGTCCATCGGGGTTCCGGTTGGCGCAATTGCGGACAATTGTTCCATAAAGCGCGGATCAGACCGATGTTTTTCTTCGATTGCGGCGCTTCTACCCTGGCGGCCTGCCCCTCGCGCGAATCGCCATGCCCCCTTCCGACCCCACGGCCGACGCCTCCGGCCGCCTCGACCGTTTCCTGATCCTCGGCGCCGTGTGCCTGGCCGGGCTGGTGTTGCCGCTGAGTTTCACCGGCCCGCCGGTGGCGATTCCGGCCATCGCCGCCGAACTCGGCGGCAGCCCGGTCGCGCTGAACTGGATGACCAACGCCTTCATGCTCGCCTTCGGCAGTTGCCTGATGGCGGCCGGCACGCTCGCCGACACCTATGGACGCAAGCGCATCTTCGCCATCGGCATCGTGTCCTATGCGGTGGTGTCGCTGCTGTTGGCGCTGGCGCCGAACCTGACGACGCTCAATGCCCTGCGCATCGTCCAGGGCATCGCCGCCGCGCTCGCCCTGGCCGGCGGCAACGCCGCGCTGTCGCAGGAGTTCCACGGCCCCGGACGCATCCGCGCCTTCAGCCTGCTGGGAACGAGTTTCGGCCTTGGCCTGGCGTTCGGGCCCAGCCTCGCCGGCTGGCTGGTGCAGGCACAGGGCTGGCGCGCGGTGTTCCTGTCGAGCCTGGTGATCGCCGCGCTGGCCACCGTGTTCGGCCTGCCGCGCATGCGCGAGTCGCGCGATCCCGCCGCGACCGGCCTGGACTGGCGCGGCAGCCTGAGTTCGACCGCGATGCTCGCGCTGTTGACGGTCGGCGTGCTGGAAGCGCCCGAACGCGGCTGGAGCGATCCCTGGGTGCTCGCCGCCTTGGCCGGCGCGGCCTTGTTGCTGGCGCTGTTCGTGCGCGTGGAGACGCGGGCGGCGCGGCCGATGCTCGACCTCAGCCTGTTCCGTCTGCCGCGTTTCGTCGGCGCGCAGTTGCTGCCGATCGGCACCGGCCTGTGCTACCTGGTGTTGATCATCGTGCTGCCGGTGCGTTTGATCGGCATCCACGGCCACAGTGCGCTCGACGCCGGCCTGCTGATGATCGCCTTGTCGGCGCCGATGCTGGTCGTGCCGATCCTGGCCGCGGTGCTGAGCCATCGCATCGCCGCCGGCGCCTTGTGCGGCGCCGGCCTGTTGCTCGCCGCCGCCGGCTTGGTCTGGCTCGGTGCGATCGCCGGCGACGCCTCGCCAGCGCAGTTGATCGCGCCGATGCTGTTGATCGGCACCGGCTCGGCGGTGCCCTGGGGCCTGATGGACGGGCTGGCGATCAGCGTGGTGCCGAAGGAACGCGCCGGCATGGCCGCCGGCGTGTTCGGCGCCAGCCGCGTGTCCGGCGAAGGCCTCGCCATCGCGGTCGCCGCCGCGGCCCTGGCCAGCCTGCTCAAGCTGCGTCTGCACGACCTGGGCGCGCTCGACGGCCACGCCCTCGCCGAGGCAGCGCAACGCCTGGCCACCGGCGACGCCGCGCGCGCGCAGGCACTGTTGCCCGCGCTCGACCCCGCCGTGCTGCTGCGCAGTTACGACGAGGCTTTCGCCTGGCTGATGTACGGTCTGGCCGGCGTCACCGCGGCGATCGCCTGGCTCGCCTATGTACTGCTCGGCAACGCCTCGGCGCACGAGCCGGCGGCCATGCCGGATCGGGTCGGCGAGGACATCGAGGAAGACATCGGTGCAGCGGCGGCAGCGCGCGAAGCCGCGTGCTGAGTGCGACCGTGCCGGGGTACCCGCCGTCGATGCCGGCTCAGAACAATTCCAACTGCGGGGTGGGCTTGCGCGGGGCGACGAACTGGCTGGTGTCCAAGGCCGGCAACCGCCCGTAGCCGTGCTTGCGCCAGGCCTTCTGGAAACGCTGCCCGATCAGCTGCGCGAACGGACCTTCGCCGCGCATGCGCTTGCCGAAGGCGCTGTCGTAGTCCTTGCCGCCGCGCATCTGCTGGATCAGGCTCATCACGTGCGCGGCGCGATCGGGGTAGTGCAGTTGCAGCCAGTCGCGCCAGACCTGCTTGAGCTCGTGCGGCAGGCGCAGCAGCACGTAACCGGCGGCGCGCGCACCGGCCTCGTGCGCGGCGGCGAGGATCTGTTCGAGCTCGCCGTCGTTGATCATCGGGATGGTCGGCGCGACCAGCACACCGACCGGCACGCCGGCTTCGGCGAGGGTGCGCATGGCCTTCAGCCGCGAATGCGGCGCCGAGGCGCGCGGCTCCATCTTCGCCGAGAGCTGGTTGTCCAAGGTGGTGACCGAGAAATACACCGACACCAGGCGCCGCCGCGCCATCGAGGCCAGCACTTCGACGTCGCGCACGATCGAGGCGTTCTTGGTGATTATGCTGAAGGGATGCGAGCAGGCGTCGAGCACGTCCATGACCCCGCGGGTAATGCGGTAACGGCGCTCGATCGGCTGGTAGGCATCGGTGTTGATGCCGAGCGCGATCGGCGCGCACTGGTAGCCGGGGCGGGCGAGTTCGTTCTGCAGGCGTTCGGCGGCGTTGACCTTGGCGAACAGCCGGGTCTCGAAATCCAGACCCGGCGACAGTTCCAGGTAGGCATGCGAGGGCCGCGCGAAGCAGTACACGCAACCGTGTTCGCAGCCGCGATAGGGATTGACCGACTGGCTGAAGCCGATGTCGGGCGAATCGTTGCGGGTGATGATGCTGCGCGCGGTTTCCTCGCGCACTTGGGTGTCCGGGCGCGAGCTCGCATCGGCGTCTGCGTAGACCGAACCCCAACCGTCGTCCTCGCCCTGGACGGTGGTGACGGCGTAGCGCCCGGCGACGTACGACGCCGCGCCGCGCCCCTTGAAAGCGGTGGGCTGGATCGAGAGTTGGGCTTTGCGCGCAGCGTCCATCCGCGCAGCCTACGCCGGCGCCGTCGCAGGTTTCGCGACGCGACTGGATCGCTAGGTTGCATCGCTCGGTTGCGCCGGCGTATTGCCGGCAAGCTGAATGCGGCGAGGCAGGCATGCCCGCGGCATCGCTTGCCGCGGGTCGTGTATTCCCTGCCGGGAATTACTCGATCGCGAAGCTGGCGCTGACCGAGGCGCTGACGCTGATCTGGCCGACCGACAGGGTTTCGCCGTCGGCCGCTTCGCCGCCGCCGCTATTCTGCATGACGTTCTGCACCATCTGGCCGCCGCTCATGCCATTGCCCCAACGGCTGCCGCTGCGCCACCAGCCGCCGGAGTACGACTCCGACACGTTCAGCACCGGGCCGCGCCGCACGCCCAGGTCGGCGACCAGCGCGTCGGCTTTCTCCTTGGCCGCCTGCACAGCCAGCGCCCGCGCCGCATCGCGGTGCTTGCGCAATTGCGAAGTACGGAATTCGATGCCGTGGATGTACTGCACGCCGCTGCCCAGCAGCCCCGTCAACACGTTCTCGAGGTCGCCGATGCGGCTCAGCTTGATGCCGATGCTCTTGCGCACGATGTAGATCTGCGGCTTGGTGAACGAATAGTCGGTGTGGTAGGTCGGTTCGATACTGATGAAATCGGTCTGCACGTCCTTGTCCGGCACGCCGCTGCGCTTGAGGAAGGCCAGCGCCTTGGCGACGTTCTCGTCGTTGCTGCGCTTGGCCTGGTCGAGCTGGGCATGGCGCGATTCGACGCCGACGTCGAGCAGGATCAAGTCCGGCACGACCTTGATCTCAGCCGAACCCGACACGTGGATGCTGCGTGGTTCGGCCTGGGCGGCGAACACCGGCGAAGGGGGCAGGGCGAGCAAGGCGGCGGCGATGAGGAACCGGTGAATCATGGGAATCCTTCCTGTGGTTCGGGCGGGCGATGCCGCATCCTACGTCGCCGGATCGCGGCCGGTCTTTGCCGGCATCGGCAGTCGCCGCCGCGATGCGTACGGCGTCCGGGCTATGCCGGCCCGGGCCGGCGGGCTAGCCTAGGCCCGCGCGGCCGTGCCGGCGGCGCCGCTGCATCGATGGAGTTCCGACACGTGCTGGATCTGTTGCCCGACCTTTGGCGAGACCTGCTCGCCATTCCCCACCTCGGCCTGTATCTGACGATCGGCTGGGCGGTGTATCTGCTCGGGCTGGGCTTCTGGATCGTGCTGCAGAAGCGCGAGCCGGTGGCGACGATCAGCTGGCTGATCAGCCTGGCGGCGCTGCCCTACATCGGCTTCCTGATCTATTACTTCTTCGGCCCGCTGCGCATCCACCGCCAGCGCCTGCGCCGGGTGCGCGCCCGCGCCTCGCTGCCGGCGCCGCCGGCGGGCCTGACGCCGTCGCCGGAAGCGATCGAACTGGCCAAGCTCGGCCAGGCCACCACCGGCCTGCCGCCGACCACCGCGACCGACGTGCGCCTGCTGATCGACGGCGGCGCCAAGTACACCGCCTTGCTGGCCGACATCGCCCAGGCGCGCGAGCACATCCACCTGGAGTACTACATCTATCTGCCCGATCGCACCGGCACCGCCCTGCGCGACGCCCTGATCGAGCGCGCCCGGGCCGGGGTCAAGGTGCGGCTGCTGATGGATGCGGTCGGCTCCGGCCAGACCTCGCGGCGTTTCATCAAGCCCTTGCTCGAGGCCGGTGCCGAAGTGGCCTGGTTCCATCCGATGAAGCTGCGCTGGTTCTGGCGCCGGCCGTGGCTGAACCTGCGTACCCACCGCAAGATCGTCGTCATCGACGGCCGTGTCGGTTACACCGGCGGCATCAACATCACCGACGAGGAAGACGAGCGGCTGCGCGAGGACGCCTACCGCGACCTGCATCTGCGCCTGGAAGGCGACGTGGTGCGCGAGCTCGAACTGGTCTTCACCGAGGACTGGTGCTACGCCACCGGCCAGCCGCCGCTGAAGATGCAACATCCGCCGCCGCAACCCGGGCGCGTGGCCTCGCAGGTCGTCAGTTCCGGGCCGGATTCGCCCTGGGAAGCCATCCACCGCGTGCACGTCGGCGCAATCCACGCCGCACAACGCCGGGTCTGGCTGGTCACGCCCTATTTCGTGCCCAGCGAGGCCGCGCGCATGGCCCTGACCTCGGCCGCGCTGGGCGGGCTCGACGTGCGCCTGCTGGTGCCCAAGCTCAGCGACAGCCGCCTGGTGACGTACGCGGCGCGTTCCTACTTCGACGAGTTGCTCGATGCCGGGGTGAAGATCCACGAGTACGGCCCGCGCATGCTGCACAGCAAGGCGCTGCTGTGCGACGACAAGATGGCGATCATCGGCAGCGCCAATTTCGATCACCGCAGCTTTCGCCTCAACTTTGAGATCTCGGTGATGTTCTACAACGAGCAGCTCGCCGGCGAGCTGGCGGCCCTTATTCAGGAAGAGTGCTCGCGAGCGCCGCGGGTACGCCCGGACCGGGAACGTTCGCTGTGGCGCGCGCGCCTGCCCGAGGCCCTGGCGCGGCTGGTCTCGCCGTTGCTCTAGCGGTTTGTGCCGCTGGTCGCATCCGCCGGCGGCTCCAGCTGCCGCCGCCGCGGGTGCGCGCTACACTCGGCCTGGACCCGGTCGGAGCCGTCCGTACCGGCCCGGTACCGCCATCGGGATTTTTCGTCAGGGAGCACGCCGCAATGCCTTGGGTTTACCTGCTACTGGCCGCCGCCGCCTTCGTGCTGGCGTTGAAAACCACCTCGCCGGGGATCCTGGCGGTCAGCCTGTTGGCCGCACTCGGCCTGATGATCGCCGGCGTCATGAGTCTGCTCGCGCGACGCCTGGACAACACCAGCCGCGATGTGTCCTCGATCGTCGATCCGATGGAACTGCGCCGCCTGCGCGAGCAGGCCGAAGCGCGCAAGCTCGCCGCTTCGTCGCAGTCGGAATCCTCGCCGAACTGAAGCCTCTCCGCCGCGAGTCCGGCCGCGCCGGACCGGGCGCAATCCGGCGGCATCGCCTGGCCAAGCACCCGACCACTCGCCGTGCCTGACGCGGCGCGCTACGCTTCGCGTCATGACCGCCCTCAGTGTCAACGTCAACAAGATCGCCGTGCTGCGCAATTCGCGTGGCGGCGGCGAGCCCGATGTGCGCCACGCCGCGCAGGCCTGCCTCGATGCGGGTGCCCACGGCATCACCGTGCACCCGCGTCCCGATGCACGCCATATCCGCGCCGACGATGTCTACACGCTCGCCGAACTGACCCGCGCCCGCGGCGTCGAATTCAACATCGAAGGCAATCCGTTCGCACCGCCGCGCGAGGGCTATCCCGGCCTGATCGAGCTGTGTCGGGCAACCCGTCCCGCGCAGGTCACCCTGGTGCCCGACGGCGACGACCAGCTCACCTCCGACCACGGCTTCGATTTCGAGCGCGACGGCGACCGGCTGCGCCCCTTGATCGCCGAACTGGCCGAACTCGGTTGCCGCGTCAGCGTGTTCGCCGACGCCGACCGCGACGGCATCGAGCGCGCCGCCGAACTCGGCGCCGCGCGGGTCGAGCTCTATACCGGCCCCTATGCCGAAGCCTTCGAGGGCGGCGACCTCGACGCCGCTCTGCGAACCTTCGCCGCCGCCGCCCGACGCGCGCAGGCGGCCGGACTCGGCGTCAACGCCGGCCACGACCTCAGCCAGGCTAACCTCGGTGCCTTCCTGCGCGGCGTACCGAACGTACTCGAAGTATCGATCGGCCATGCCCTGATCGGCGAGGCCTTGTATCAAGGTTTGGATGCGACGGTGCGCGGATATCTGGATGTGATCGCGAAGGCGCGTTGAGCGGGCGTTGGTCGCGTATCGGCGCGCGGGGTAGGAGCGGCGTCCCACGGGGATTTCCTACGCTCACGAGCCGCGACCGCGCTCGTTCGATCTTGCGGTGTTATTCGCCACAGTCTCCTGTAGGAGCGGCGTAAGCCGCGACCGCGGGACGCGCAGAGGCACCAGCGCCGATGTAGCTCATCGAAGCGGCGTGCTGTCGCAGGGTAGGAGCGGCGTAAGCCGCGACCGCGCCCTTTCGATCTTGCGGCGTAACGCTCAAGCAAGATCAAGATCAAACGCCAAAAGCTTCCGCCACTAAAGCGGCGGGTTACTTTCTTTTGTCATAAGCAACAAAAGAAAGGTAACCAAAGAAAAATGCTTTTCTTTGAATCACGGGCCCGCACGAGCGGTGCATCCGCAGGGATTTTTCATACGGGACATCCCTGTCCCGATGAAAAACGGCGCGCATCCTTGCGCGCCGCCCTCCGGGTCTTCTATCGCCTTCGCGAGTGCGGCTCGGCGCACAGCAACGGCAACACCGACGCTGCTTCGGGGTAGGAGCGGCGCGAGCCGCGACCGCGATCGTTCAGCGGCCGTCGTCGGCCGGGATGGGCGTCTATGTCTCAACAGCGTTGCCGTTGCCGCTAAAGCTTGGCGCAGTTGCGAACTTGCGATGCGATCGTAGACCCGGAGGGCGGCGCACAGGACGTGCGCCGTTTTTCGATAGGACAAGGATGTCCTATCGAAAAATCCCGGCGCTAGCCGCGAACTCGTGGCCTGTGCCCTTGCAAGGAGAGCCCTCCCTTTGGTTACCTTTGACCGAAGGGAATCCAGACGGACTTTTGGGCTTAGCAAAAGAAAGTAACCCGGCCGCGTCAGCGGACGGAAGCTCTGCTCTCGCTTGATAGACGCGCCGCAAGACCATCACAGCGCGGTCGCGGCTCGCGCCGCTCCTACCCTGCGAAAGTACACCGCTTCGACGAGCGACGACGGCGTTGTCGGCTCTGCGCATCCCTTGGTCGCGGCTTGTGACCGAAGGAAATCCAGTAGGACGCCGCTCCTACAGAAGGTTAGCGCCGTTGCAGGCGCAGGACCGAATTAACGCAGTCGCGACGCGAGGCCAGCCGCGAGGCCATGAAAACGGCCGCCCTCGCAGGCGGCCGTCCCGGCTTGCATCGGTGCGAACTGCATCGATGCCAACGATCAGCGCACGCAAGAACGATCAGCGTGTCGAGATATTGCTCAAGCCGCTGTCGCGCGCCGCCGAGATCGCATGAGTGAAGCCCTGGTAATCGGCATCGGCGTTCGCGCCGACCTCAAGGACCGTGTCGGGCGAGGCCACCGCGAGCGCCTTGAGAGTGGCCGGCAACTCGGTTGCCGACAGACTGCGGCCATCGAGCTCGAAGCTCCCGTCCTGCTCGACGATCAGCATCGCCTTGGGCGCGACCGGTACCGGCTTGTCGCTAGGAACGGGCAGGCTCAGGTTCAATTGCCCGGTCAGGACCGGCGCGGTGACCATGAAGATGATCAACAACACCAGCAACACATCGACCAGGGGCGTGACGTTGATTTCGGCGACGACATCGTCGTTGCGGTAGGCGGAAACGGAGTAAGCGGAGCCGGCCATAAGCACCTCCATCCTGGGGCGGGACGCCCGGCTTCACGTTAATCCCGTCACAGTTCGTCGCGCAAGAGGGGACGATCGCGCATAAAAAAACGCCGCCCGGTGGGCGGCGTTCTCACGACGGTAAGCGTCGGTTTCGCAAGAATTACTTCTGCACGAAACCGATCTTTTTCATGTCTGCGTTTTTGGCGTAAGCCAGCACCTTGGCGAGGATGCCGTATTCGGCGTCTTCGTTGGTGTCGATTTCTAGCAGAGGTTGATTGGTGGGATCGCGTTGAACCGTTTCCTTCATCATCCCCGGGATCGCCTGCAGCGGCGTCGGGTTGTCGTTCCAGAACACCTGGCCAGTCGCATCGATCCGCAGCGCGATCGGCGGCGGCGGCTCCTGCGTCTGGGGCGGCGGGTTCAACGTCGGTTGCGGCAGGTTGACGTCGATCGGGTAAGACACCGTGGGCGCCGTGACCATGAAGATGATCAGCAGCACCAACAGCACGTCGACCAGCGGGGTCACGTTGATGTCGGAGATCGCGCCGCTATCGGAGTTGTTGCTGAAAGCCATGTGCTCGGTCTCCGATTAACGTTCTTTGATCGCGATGAAGCCGACTTTGCGCATGCCCTGCCTCTGCGCAATGGTCACCACGTCGTTGACGACGCGGTACTTCGTGGTGCGGTCGCCGCGGACGTTGATCTGCGGCTGCGGGGTCTTTTGTGCTTCAACCGAAAGACGGCTCTCCAGCTGGTCGCGGGTGACCGGCTCATCGTTCCAGTACAGCGAACCGCTCTCCTGGATCGCCAAGGTGATCGGCGGAGTCTTGGGCGGCTCCTCCGTCTTGGTGAGCGTGGCTTCGGGCAGCTTGATCTCGACCTTATGGGTCATCAGCGGCGCGGTGATCATGAAGATGATCAGCAGCACCAGCATCACGTCCACGAGGGGCGTGACGTTGATGGTGGCCATGGGGCCGTTGTCGTTGCCTGTACTGAAGGCCATGTCCGAACTCCAACTACGCTAAATGAGAGGCGTCAGTGTTGATTAGCGCTTGTTCGACAGTTCGCCGACGCGCGAGCCGGTGGCGAAGAAGTCGTGCAGGTCGTGGGCGAAGGTGTCGAACTTGTTGTTCGTGACACGGTTCAGACGCACGAAGAAGTTGTAGGCGAGCACGGCCGGGATCGCGACGAACAGACCGATCGCGGTCATGATCAGCGCTTCACCCACCGGGCCGGCAACGGCCTGGATCGAGGACTCGCCGCTGGCGCCGAGGCGGAGCAGGGCGTGGTAGATGCCCCAGACCGTACCGAGCAGACCGACGAACGGAGCGGTCGAGCCGACGGTGGCGAGCACGGTCAGACCGGCTTCCAGACGCGAGCTCTCGCGGGTCACGGCCTGACGCAGGGCGCGATCGACGAACTCCGAGCGGTTCAGCGACTCGACCAGACGCGAACCTTCGTGGCGCTGGTGGTGAGCGGCGGCCTGGGCGGCGTCGAGGGCGATCTTGGAGAACGGTTCGCTGCGCGACTGTTCTTCCATGTAGCGGATCGCGTCCTGGGCGTTCGGGGTTTCCCAGAACGTGCTGACGACGCGGTCGGAAGAGCCGCGCAGGCGCAGATTCTTAACGAAATTGATGACGATCCAGTAGACCGACAGAACCGACATCAGCGTGAGCGTGATGAACACGATCCAGCCGACGAGGTCGAAGTTCTGCAACAGATGCGAAAAGCTCATCTGCTGAAGCGCTTCAGCGTTGGAGCCTCCGGCGGCGGCGGTGGTGGTTTGCTGCAGCATGACGCTTACCTTTGAATGTCGTGGAAAGGAAAGAAGGTATTACGAAGAAGCGGTGTTCATCAGGCGGGACAACAGTCGCGCCGACCCCGATCAGGTCGGCGGGACGAAATCGACGGGAACGCGGACGCGGCTGGCGACCGGTTGACCGTTGCGCACTTCAGGGTTGAAGCGCCACTTGCGGGCAGCGTCCATGGCCGCGCGATCCAGATTGCGATTACGGCTGGATTTTTCGACCTGCACGTCCATGACGTTGCCCTGGGCGTCGATGCTGATGACCAGGACTACGGTACCGCCTACGCCCTGACGGGCTTCGGTCGGCGGATACTTCGGCGGATTCAGGCGACGCGAGGACGGATCGACGCTGGAGCCGATGTCGCTGGCGGCCGTCGGCGGCGCAGGCGGGGCCGGCGGCGGCGCAGGCGGGTCGATCGGACTCGGGTCCAGATTCTCGACCGGCGGCTGGTCCGGCGGCGGGGGAGTCGGGGTCGGTCGCGGCGGGGACAGTTCCTTCGGAGGCTGCTTGAGCTCCTTGGGCGGTTCCGGCGGCGGCGGCGGCGGCGGCGGGGGCGGCGGCGGAGGCTTGATGATGTTGACCATCGTCACCTGCTCTTCGTCCTGCTGCTGGGCAGGTGGCGTCATTGGGGCCAGCAACAACAGGAGCGCCGCGGCATGCACAGCGATCGCGCAGGTGATACCGGCAATACGTGCCCAGTTCAACCCTTCGCGGTCGTTGTCATCTTTCCTAACTTGGAGTTCGAGGTCTTGCGTCATGCCGTCAGCTCGGGAGGTGTTTCCGGACGCCAGGGCGCCTCGGGCCATCGTTCGGTTCCTGCAACCGTTTCCAGTCGCGGGAACCTCCTAGCATATACCAAACCGCGTCACAGGTTCCAAGCGCGGTTGGGCATCTCTTTGCTGAATTACTTGCCTTTCAGCGCGAGAATCTTGTTGGCGTCGTCGGGCTTTTTAACGCCCTTCGCTATCGCCTGCTTGGCGGCTTCCTTTGCCTCGGGAATGCGATCCTCTTGCCACAGAACACGGGCGAGATTCAGGTACGTCTCACCATCCGGTGCGAGAGGAGCCGCTTTCTTGTACGCGTCGATCGACTTCGCAGTCTGATCGGAGAAGTAGTAGGACTGGGCCAGCGCCACATAGGCCTGGTAGTCCGGCTTGAGGACGCCCTTCTCGAGGCCCTCGGTGATCACGCCGGCCGCTTCCTTCTCCTTGCCATCCAGATTCAGATAGGTGGCGTAGAGCTGGCGGTAGTCCTTGTCTTCGGTGAACTGACCGGCGGCGCGAACCTTTTCCAGCACGACGGCGGCCTTGTCGAGCATGTCGGCCTGCGAATACACCGCGGCGACGTTCATCTGGGCGCGCTTGTCGTTCGGGGTCTTGGCGGCGATCGCCTCGGCGATCTTGGCCGCGTCGGCACCCTGATTGTTCTCAATGTAGCTGGCCATCAGCAACTGCTGCCATTCGACCTTCGGCTCGGGCGAGGCGTCGATGGCTTCCTTGATCGCCTTGGCGGCGTCCGGATAGCGCTCCAGGCGGTACAGGGCGTTGCCGCGCACGATCAGGTGTTCGGGCTTGGTGCTCTTGGTTTCGGCCAGGAAGCGATCGGCCGTCGCCAGCGAATCGGCGTACTGGTCTTCCTGCAGCTGCAGCTGGGCCATCATGAACATCGCGCCGAAATGGCCGTTGTTGTCGAGGCCGTTGAATTCCAGCGCTTGCTTGAGATAGGCGATCGCGGCCTTGCTGTCGTCGCCGTCATAGGCGAGTTGGGCGCCGATCTGCGCGGCGAACGAACGCTCGTAGGCGTTGAACGCGGTGTTGGCGATGATTTCGTCGGCGACGGCGCGGGCTTCGGCAGCCTTTTCCTTGTCGTAGAACTCCATCATCTTCTGCAGCTTGGCGCCGCCCTTCGACGAAGCCTTCGCGTCGGGCGCGGTGCGCGTCGCGTTCGGGAACTGGTTCTCGGCCTTGGTGGTGCTGCCCTTGCTGCTTTCCTTGTTGGCGCGGCGCTGCGCATTGCGCTCGGCCATGTTCTGCGCGTTGACCTGGGAGACTGCGCCGAAGACCAGCGTCACGCCGATCGCGGCGGCCAGCAGGGTGCTACGGCGGGTGGGTTGCTTGTTCATGTACTCACCTCAGAGAGACTCAGCGGCCGCAGGCGGGTGGCCTTGTGGCGGAACGGCGCAAGGCCAAGGGGCCGTCACGCTAACAGAAACTTGGGGCCGCGCGATACGGGTTAAGACAGCCATTTTCACCTGGATTTCATCCACACTTCGGCGTACGGCCGGAGGCGCGGGCCTGCTCGAAGGTGGGGATCAAGGCCCCGGCGCGAGCGTTCAGCTCCTGGATGCGCGATTGCGGGTCGGGGTGGGTAGAGAGCCATTGCGGTGGCCGCGAAGCGCTCGCGGCGATCATGTTCTGCCACAGATTCACGGCCTGGCGCGGGTCGTAGCCGGCCTGCGCCATCAGCCGCTGGCCGACCACGTCGGCCTCGCTTTCCTGGGTGCGCGAGCCCGGCAGCAGGAACGCCGTCTGCAGGGCCGCGCCGCCGAGCTGGTTGGTGGCGTTGACCGCTCCCTCGCCGTAGCGCGAGCCGACCAGGCTGCCGAGGATGCCCAGGCCGACCTGGGCGCTCATTTGCCGGGTGATGCGTTCGTCGTGATGGCGCGAGACCACGTGGCCGATCTCGTGGGCGATCACCGCCGCGAGCTGGTCCTGGTTCTTGGCGACGGTGAAGATGCCGGTGTTGACGCCGACCTTGCCGCCCGGAAGGGCGAAGGCATTGGGCGAGTTATCGGCGAACAGGGCCACGTCCCAGTTCGCCTGCCAGCCTTGCGGCAGTTGCTGGGTAATCGAGCTCACGACGCAGCGCACGTAGGCGTTCTGGCGCGGGTCGGTGCTCAGGCGCTGCTTGCTCTTGGCCTCCTCGAAGGCCTTGGCGCCCATCAGGTTGAGCTGCTCCTGCGACACCGCACCGATGTGCTGGGTACGCCCGGTCGGCGAAGTCGTGGTGGCGCAGGCGGTCACCACGGCGGCGACCGAAAGCGCAAACAGGATGCGTTTCATGACGATTCCCCAGAACGAACTAACTTTGTAGCGCCGCCTGGATTAATACTTCGTCAACGAGGGTGGCTTAAAGGCTTGCAAAAAGCGCCGTACCTGCCACCAGGTTGTTGAGCGCATGCGCTGCATAGGCCGCCCACAGGGTGCCGGTGCGCCGGTAGACGGCGGCGAAGACCGCGCCCATGAAGGCATACACCGCCCACAGCATCAGCATGTTCCAGCCCTGGCTGGCGCCGAGGCCGGGCGGCTCATGGACCAGTGCGAAGGCGATCGAGCTCAGCGCCAGGCCGAGGCCGGGCCGCCCCGCGGCCCACAGTCGGCCGAACAGCACCCGCCGGAACAGCAATTCTTCATAGGCCGGCGCGATCAGCACGGCGAAGATCAGCAACAGGAACGGATGTTCGGCGACCGCTTCGCTGAGGACCAGGTTGCTAGGCGTCATTTCGATCTGCAGCTGCTGCGCGAGCAGGCCGACCAGCATGCTGAAACCGGTGGTCGCGAGCAGGGCCGCCAGGATCGCGAGCCAGGTCGATTTTCGCCACAGCGCCTGCCACGAGGCGGCGCATTCCTCGCGCGTCGCCCGGCGGCGCAGGAGATACACCATCAGTGCGCCCAGGCCGGTGCCGACCAGGGTGATCGCGATCATCGCATCGGAGCCCGCGTCCATCTCGACCGGGACGCCGCGCAAGCCTTGCAACATCCCCCACAGCACACCGCCGGCCATGACGAACACGGCGAGCAACACCACCGACAGCAGCAAGTCGATCGCGAATCCGGCGACGCTGCCCAACCATCCGCGGCGCGTCGTCGCCGGCGAGGGCGGCGACGCGGGGATCAGATCCGCGGCCGGATCGGACGCAGCCGGATCAGACGTCGAGATTGGCCACCTTCAGCGCATTGTCTTCGATGAACTCGCGACGCGGTTCGACCACATCGCCCATCAAGGTGCTGAAGATCTGATCGGCGGCGACGGCGTCTTCGATGCGCACCTGCAGCAGGCGACGCGTTTCCGGATTGACCGTGGTGTCCCACAGCTGCTCGGGGTTCATTTCGCCCAGACCCTTGAATCGCTGGATAGCGCGGCCTTTTTTGGCTTCTTCGAGCAACCAGGCCTGGGCCTGGGCGAAGCTGGCGACGGCTTGCGCGCGGTTGCCGCGCACGATCTGCGCGCCTTCGCGCACCAGGCCGTGCAGCATCGAGGCCGCTTCGCGCAGCGAACGCAGCTCGCCGCCTTCGAATGCCGACAGCGGCAACACCTGGATCAGTTGCTGGCCCATGTGGTTGCGCGTGACCAACAACGCGGCCTGGCGGGTTTCGTTGGCCGGATGCAGCGCCAGCGAATAACGCGGCTTGCCCAGACCGGTCTGGTTGAGACGCTTTTCCAGCGCGTCGAGTTCGTGGCGCTCGTCGACGTTCTTGAGCAGGTGTTCGGTGTCGAGCGGGGTGAAATCGATCAGCGCCTGCAGCACGTTCGGATCGTAGCGATGCGCGTTGCGGGCGATGGTTTCCTTGGCGCCGGCGTAGGCGAGCAGCAGCTTCTCCAACGCCGCGCCTTCGATCGGCGGTTCGCCCGTCGCCGGAATCAGCGCCGCGCCTTCCACCGCATTGTTGGCCAGGTACTGATCGAGCGCGGCATCGTCCTTGAGGTAGATCTCGTTCTTGCCCTGCTTGATCTTGTACAGCGGCGGCAGGCCGATGTAGATGTGGCCGCGCTCGATCAGCTCCGGCATTTGCCGGTAGAAGAACGTCAGCAGCAAGGTGCGGATGTGCGAGCCGTCGACGTCGGCGTCGGTCATCAGGATGATGCGGTGATAGCGCAGCTTGTCCGGGTTGTACTCGTCCTTGCCGATGCCGGTGCCGAGCGCGGTGATCAGGGTGCCGACTTCGGCGCTGCCGAGCATGCGATCGAAACGCGCGCGCTCGACGTTGAGGATCTTGCCCTTGAGCGGGAGGATCGCCTGGGTCTTGCGGTTGCGGCCCTGCTTGGCCGAGCCGCCTGCGGAGTCGCCCTCGACGATGAACAGTTCGCTGAGCGCGGGATCTTTCTCCTGGCAGTCGGCGAGCTTGCCGGGCAGGCCGGCGATGTCGAGCGCGCCCTTGCGGCGGGTCAGGTCGCGCGCCTTGCGCGCGGCTTCGCGGGCGCGGGCGGCGTCGATGATCTTGCCGGTGATGGCTCGGGCCTCGTTGGGGTGTTCCTGCAGGAACTCCTCCAAACGTGCACCGAACGTGCTCTCAACGACCGGGCGGACCTCGGAACTGACCAGTTTTTCCTTGGTCTGCGAGGAAAAGCTCGGATCCGGCACCTTCACCGACAGCACCGCGATCATGCCTTCGCGCATGTCGTCGCCCGACAGGGCGATCTTGGCCTGCTTGGCCAGGCCGCTCTGTTCGATGTAGTTGGTCAGGGTGCGGGTGAGGGCGGCGCGGAACCCGATCAGGTGGGTGCCGCCGTCCTTCTGCGGAATATTGTTGGTGAAGCAGAACATCGTCTCCTGGTAGGAGTCGGTCCACTGCAGCGCCACGTCGACGGTGATGCCGTTCTGCTCGCCCGACACCGAGATCACGTTCGGGTGCAGCGGCGTCTTGAGCTGGGCCAGATGCTCGACGAAGGAGCGGATGCCGCCCTCGTACTGGAACAGGTCGCGGCGGCCTTCGCCGCGCTCGTCGACCAGGGTGATCTTGACCCCGGAATTCAGGAACGACAGCTCGCGCAGGCGCTTGGCCAGGATGTCGTAGTGGAATTCGACGTCGGTGAAGATCTCCACGGCCGGCTTGAAGCGCAGCAGGGTGCCGCGCTTTTGCGAAGCTTCCAGTTGCTTCAACGGGTAGATCGGTTCGCCGAGCGCATATTCCTGCTGGTACTGGTGACCGTCGCGCCAGATGTTCAGCCACAGGTGCTCGGACAGCGCATTGACCACCGACACGCCGACGCCGTGCAGACCGCCGGAGACCTTGTAGCTGTTGTCGTCGAACTTGCCGCCGGCATGCAGCACGGTGAGGATCACCTCGGCCGCGGACACGCCTTCTTCCTTGTGGATGTCGACCGGAATGCCGCGACCGTTGTCGTAGCAGGAGACCGAACCGTCTTCGTGCAAGGTGACGACGACATCGTCGGCATGACCCGCCAGCGCCTCGTCGATCGCGTTGTCGACGACCTCGAAGACCATGTGGTGCAGGCCGGTGCCGTCATGGACATCGCCGATGTACATGCCCGGGCGCTTGCGCACGGCCTCGAGACCGCGCAAGACGGTGATCTTGCTGGAGTCGTAGGTCTGCGATTGCGGGGTCGGGCCGGAGCTCGGGTCTTGCGAGGGGTCGTGCTCGGTGTTGGTCATTGCGTCAACAGGCTCCGACGACGCGCTGCCGGCGAAGGCGCCGGACGCGTCGAGACACAGTAAAGAAGTGATTGAAGTATAGCAGGCGGGGCGTACGGCCCCGCGCTATGACGGACGCGGCGCCGGAGCGCCAGGGTGGGGGCGCTCATCCCTGGAACGGGCTCCGAGGCGCTTACAGCGCCGTCCAGGCCTCTGAGATGGTGGCGAAGCCGGGGTTTTTAAAGCCGGCGTGGCCGGTGAGGTCCCATGTTTCACGTGGAACATGGTCGGAATGGGGTTTGAGCCCCGGATCAGCCTGCCGGGACAGGCCGCCGCGGGATTCACCGGCGACGTTGAACATCAGAGCACCGGTCCGGGGGAGGGCTAAGACCTTGGGCAGGATTCCTCTCTCCCGCAAACGCCGCCCTTTCCCGCTCGCCGAGCCCCTGGCGAAGCGGTCGACTCCCCACCGACGGGTGCGGAAGCGATGAACGAGGCGGCACCACCCCGGCTTCCAGGCCAACTCGGCTGAACCCCGGTCGCGGACCGCTTCCTGCCGCGGGCACTCAGCCGGCCCACACCCGATAGCGTTCCTCCGGGGTTTCCGACCGCCGGCGCCTCAACTCGACTGCGGCAGCTCACCCAACAGCCCATGTTCCACGTGGAACCTGGTCAGTTCGACCTGCATCGAGGCCAAGGCCGGCGGCGGATCGGTGCCGGTGATGAAAACCTGGGCCTTCGACGCCAGCAGGCGTTCCAGTACTCGCTGCTGGTGGTTCCGGTCGAGCTCGGAGGCCAGGTCGTCCAGCGCCACCATCGGCCATTCGCCGCGGATCGCGGCATGGTGCTCGGCCTGCGCCAACAGGGCGCACAGGGCGGTTAGCTTGGCCTGGCCGCGCGACAAGGCCTCGCGGCCGGGTAGGCCGCCGAAAGCGATGCGCCAGTCGGCCCGGTGCGGCCCGACCGAGGTATAGCCAGCCAGCTGATCGCGTTCGCGGGCCAGCAACAGCGCGTCGGCGAGCGGAAACTCGTCGCGACGCCAGCCCGGCAGGTAATCCAGGCGCACCGCCCCCAGCCCCGGCGCCAGGTCGGCGGCCAGGGCCGAGAACTTCGGCTGCAGTTCGTCGAGATACTGGTGGCGGCGCCGGGTCAGGGGCTCACCGGCCTCGGCGAGCTCGTGATCCCAGGCATCGAGCTGGCCGTCGCGGGCCCGCGCCTTAAGCAGGGCGTTGCGTTGCTTCAGTGCCCGGGTATAGCGCCGCCACAGCGGAGTGAAGTCAGGTTCCACGTGGAACAATCCCCAATCCAGGTAGCGGCGGCGGATCTCGCCGGCCCCGGTGATCAGGGAATGGCTGCCGGGCTCGAAACTGACCACGGCCAAGGCGGCGCACAGTTCGCCGAGCTGGGATACCGAGGCGCCGTCGAGGCGACCGACCCATTCCTGGCCGCTGTGGCGCAGTCCGGCCTTGCGGCTCTGGTCGCGCCGCGCTTCTTGCCATTCCACGAAGACCTCGAGCGCGGGGTCGCCGGCCCGGATCAGGCCATCGCGCACTCGGCCCCGAAAACTGCGGCCATAAGCCATCAGATGCAGGGCTTCGAGCAGGCTGGTCTTGCCCGCACCGTTCTCGCCGGTAATCAGGTTGATTCCGGGAGCCGGCAGCAGGCTGACTTCGGCGAAACGCCTGAATCCACGGGCTTCCAGACGGGTGACATGCATCGGCAGATGATCGCAGAAGGGGAGTGCCGGCGGTGGAGCAGGCGATCCGAAAGCCACAAACGGACACGCCCGGACAGGCCGGGCGTGTGATGTTCCACGTGGAACCGGGTTGGCCCGGTTTCGCTGCGCTTGCCGTTACAGGCGCAGCGGCATCACGACATGGCGACAACGCTCGTTGGACGCCTCGCGCACCAGAGCCGAGGAGTTCGCGTCGCGCAAGGCCAGGATCACGTGCTCGTCGCGCAATGCGGTCAGGGCGTCGAGCAGGTAGTTGACGTTGAAGCCCACGGCCAGGTCGTCGACCTTGGTGTCGGCTTCGACTTCTTCCTGCGCTTCTTCCTGTTCCGGGTTATGCGCGCTGATCTTGAGCTGGCCGGGCGAGACTTCGATGCGCACGCCGCGGTACTTCTCGTTCGACAGAATCGCCGCACGTTGCAGGGAGGCACGCAGGATCTCGCGCTCGATCTTGACCTCGCGGTCGGCACCGATCGGGATCACCGCTTCGTAATCCGGGAAACGGCCGTCGATAAGCTTGCTGGTGAAGGTGACATCGTCGCGCTTCACCCGGATATGGCCGCGGCCCATCTCCAGCTCGACTTCGCGATCGCCGCCTTCGAGCAAACGCTGCAGTTCCTGCACGCCCTTGCGCGGCACGATGATCTGGCGCTTGGTCTGGGCATTGCCTTCGTACGGCGCTTCGCACAGGGCGAGGCGATGTCCGTCGGTGGCGACGCAGCGCAGGCTGTTCTCGCGCAGGTCGAACAACAGACCGTTGAGGTAATAGCGCACATCCTGCTGGGCCATCGCGAACGCAGTGCGTTCGATCAGTTCCTTCAGGGCGGCTTCCGGTACGCGGACGCGCTCGGTCGCTTCGACTTCGTCGATCGACGGGAAGTCGTTGGCCGGCAGGCTGGCGAGCGTAAAGCGCGACCGTCCTGCCTGCACCGTGACCTTCTCGGCGGTCTGCGAAACGGTGACCTTGCTGCCGTCCGGAAGCGCTCGAATGATTTCGAACAGCTTGCGCGCCGGAATCGTGGTTTCGCCGTCCTTCGCATCGTCGACCGCAACCCGCGAAATCATTTCGACTTCGAGGTCGGTACCGGTCAGCGAGAGCTGCCCGTCCTTGACCTGCACGAGCAGGTTGGCCAGGACCGGCAAGGTCTGCCGGCGTTCGACGACGTTGACCACTTGGGCCAACGGCTTGAGAAAGACTTCGCGTTGCAGGCTGAAACGCATGCGGACCCCTTGCCCGTCGGTGGGCCTTAGCCCATTACTAAAGAGATGTATAAATCAAAAGCTTGGTGGTGATGGTGTAGCGAAAAACGCTGGAGAACTCATTTAAGCAATTGATTTACAAGCGGTTTTCGGTACTTCAAAAGCGGGTAGAACTGGCCCTGGGGATGCGGTACATCCTGTGGATAAAAAGGGCGCCGGTTGGCGGCCGCTGACTTGTCCACAGTTTGTACGACTTTCATCCCCCGAGTTATGCCTTTCGCAACAAACACTTACCGATTACCTTGTGTCTCGTCGCAGCGCGGACCGTATTCAAGCGGCAACTGCAGCGGCGACTCGAGCGTTCCAGGCGGGCATCCGCTGGCAGGGTTGCGGTTTCGGCGAACGAGGCGGATGACGGGCATCCGGACCACGAACGTCGGCACCGAACTCTCGCGGTTTACGACGATGCCATCGAGCGGTATTGCGTTCCCATCGGGTGAGCGCGGACCGCGGATGCGGTCCGGGCGGCTTCACTCGCTGAGCTTGCGAATCAACTTGTCCCAATCCTCACGCAGCTTGCCGTCGGTTTCCATCAAGGTGCGGATCTGCCGGCAGGCATGCAAAACGGTCGTGTGGTCGCGACCGGCGAAGGCATCGCCGATCTCCGGCAACGAGTGCTCGGTCAGTTCCTTGGTCAGCGCCATGGCGACCTGACGTGGACGAGCGAGCGAGCGCGTACGCCGTTTCGACAACAAGTCCTTGATCTGAAGGCCGTAGTAGTCTGCCACGGTCTTCTGGATGTTGGGGATGCCGATCGCCTGCTGCTGCGCACGCAACAAGTCGCGCAGGGTTTCCTGGGCGAACTCGGTGGTGATCGCGCGGCCGGTGAAATTGGCGCGGGCGGTCAGTGTGTTGAGCGCGCCTTCCAGGTCGCGCACGTTCGAGCGCATCTTCTTGGCCAGCAGGAAGGCGACTTCCTCCGGCACCGCGGCGCCGCGTTCCTTGGCCTTGGAGATCACGATCTGGGCGCGGGTCTCGAAGTCCGGCGGCTCGATCGCGACCGACAGGCCCCAGGCCAGGCGCGACTTCAACCGCGGCTCCAGGCCTTCGACTTCGCGCGGGTAGCGATCGCAGGTCAGGATGATCTGCTGCTTGCCGTCGAACAGCGCATTGAAGGTATGGAAGAACTCTTCCTGGGTGCGGTCCTTGCCGGCGAAGAACTGGATGTCGTCGATCAGCAGCGCGTCGACGCGCTGGAACTGACGCTTGAACTGATCCATGGTCTTGTCCTGCAGCGCCTTCATCATCGCGCTGAAGAACTGCTCCGAACGCAGGTACATCACCCGCATCGCCGGATTGGCCTCGCGCATGGCGTTGCCGGCGGCGAACATCAGATGGGTCTTGCCCAGGCCGGTGCCGCCGTACAACAGCAACGGGTTGTGGGCGCGTTCGCCGGGTTTCTGCGCCGCCTGCCAGGCCGCGGCGCGGCCGAGCTGGTTGCTGCGGCCTTCGACGAAGTTGTCGAAGGTGTAGTGATTGTCGAGATTGCCCTGGAACGGCTCGGGCGGCGCGACCGGACGCGGCGCGCTGACCGCGATCTCCGATTCGCGCGCCACCGCCGGAACCGCCCGCGGCAGCGAGCCGATCTCGAGGCTGACCTCGCCGCTGCCGGCGAAATACGACAGCAACTCGCGGATCCGGCCCAGATAACGTTCGCGCACGTGTTCGACCACGAACGCGTTCGGCGCATACAGCACGGTGACGTCGTCGCGTCGCGTCGCCTGCAGCGGTTTCAACCAGGTATGTACATCCTCGACCGGAAATTCGGCTTCGAGGCGTTCGAGGCAGCGGGGCCAGGCTTCCATCTGTAATGCGTCTTCTTATGCGTAACTGACTCGGTCGGCAGGCCTGGCGGCGCAGCGGACGAAAGCGGCCGAGCGCACGATGCGAACATCGTGGCGGACAGGGCCGGGGGTCGGTCAGACTACCATCGGGACCCAGTCCGGAACAGGACTAATCCACAGGTTCATGCACAGGCTGCGCGCGTCGCGCCGACGCGCACGACGGCGTCGGCTCAAACGTCAAAGTAAACAAGGCCTTGACCCGGACTCTGAGCACCCTCTAGAATCGGCGGTCCTATTACGTCGTTACATCGAGCCGGATCATGGCCACCAAGCGCACCTACCAGCCCAGCAACCTCAAGCGCAAGCGCGACCACGGTTTCCGTGCCCGCATGGCGACCGCCGACGGCCGCAAGATTCTCGCCCGTCGTCGCGCCAAGGGCCGCAAGCGTCTCTGCGCCTAAGCGTCGATTCGGCCGCCTGCGCTGACCCAGCGTCGCGCGGCCGTACGCATACGATGAATTCGACCCGCTTCCCGCGCACCGCGCGGGTACGCGCGCGCTCCGACTTCGATCGAATTTTCAAGCATGGTCGGCGCGTCGCGCTGCCCGTGCTTGCTTTGCATTTCCAAGCCGATCAGGCCGTCGCCCCGCGACTGGGTCTGGCCGTGTCGCGCAAGGTCGATCCGCATGCGGTCGGCCGCAACCGCATCAAGCGCGTGTTGCGCGACGCCTTCCGCCATGTCCGGGACGAGCTGGCGCCGGGCGACTATGTGATCGTCGCCCGCCCCGGCGCCTCGCGCTGCAGCGGCGAGGAACTCCGCGCCGCCTTCCACAGTCTGCTCAAGCGCGCCGGTACCCGGCCTGCGCCTGCATTGCCCCTGACTCCTGCGCCCGGCACAATGCCGGCCGCTTCCCCCTCCGACCCCCTGCCGGACCCCGGTCCCGGCTGAGCCTGCCTGCTGCCCATGAACCAGACCCGTGCTTTTCTGATCCTCGCCTGGCTGATGGTGGCGACCTTGTTGTGGATGGAGTGGGGCAAGGAGAAGTCGGCGCCGCCGGCTCCGATTGCCGCCGCCGTGGCACCGGCCAGCAGCGTGCCGACGGCCGCGCCGTCGGTCGCCGCGGGCGTGCCGGGCGCTCCGAACACCGCCGCGGTACCGAACACCCCGGCCGCGGCCTCGACGGTGACCACCGCCGGCGCCGCCGCCGGCGAGGCCCTGGTCGTGGTGACCACCGACGTGCTCAAGGTCAACCTGCGCGGGGGCGAGCTCAGCGAAGCCGACCTGCTCAAGTACCCGATGACCTCCGAGCCGAACAGCCCGCCGATGCGTCTGCTGGCGAGCGACTCGACCCTGTACTTCGTCGCCCAGAGCGGCTGGGTCAGCCAGGGCAACGCCGCGCCGACCCACGAGTCGGGTTTCCGCTACGCCGGCGACCAGCGCAACCTGGTTCTGGCCGCGGGCGTCAACGAACTCGCCGTGCCCTTCACCTGGACCGGTCCGAACGGCGTCAGCATCCAGCGCACCTACACCTTCCGCCGCGGCGACTACGCCGTGCGCGTGCGCGATGAAGTCGTCAACGCCAGCACCTCGCCGTGGCAGGGCTACGTCTACCGCCAGCTCAGCCGCGTGCCGCGCGAGCTCGCCCACAAGGGGCCTTTCAGCCCCGAGCAGTACAGTTTCCAGGGCGCGGCGTGGTACAGCCCGACCGATAAGTACGAGAAGCGCAAGTTCGAGGACTTCAGCGACGACGGCAAGCTCGACAAGCAGGTCAACGGCGGCTGGATCGCGATGCTGCAGCACCACTTCTTCGCCGCCTGGATCCCGGGCGCGAAGGATGCGGGCCAGTTCTCGCTCGAAGAGCTCAGCGCCGGCGGCGCGCCGCAGTACCTGATCCGCGACATGGGCCCGGGCGTCAACGTCGCCCCGGGCGCCAAGGCGGTCACCGAAGCCCGCCTGTGGGTCGGCCCGAAGCTGGTCAAGGCGATCGAAGCCCAGGACGTGGCCGGCCTCGACCGCGCCGTCGACTTCAGCAGCTACAGCATCTTCGCGACCCTCGCCAACGGCCTGTTCTGGCTGCTGGAGAAAATGCACAACCTGTTCGGCAACTGGGGCTGGGCCATCGTCGGCCTGGTGGTGCTGCTCAAGCTCGCCCTGTACCCGCTGTCGGCGGCGCAGTACAAGTCGGCGGCGAAGATGCGCAAGTTCCAGCCGCGCGTCGCCCAGCTCAAGGAGCGTTACGGCGACGACAAGCAGAAGTTCCAGATGGCGCTGATGGAGCTGTACAAGAAGGAGAAGATCAACCCGGTCGGCGGCTGCCTGCCGCTGCTGCCGCAGATGATCATCTTCATGACCTTGTACTGGATGCTCGCCGAGTCGGTGGAGCTGCGTCATGCGCCGTGGTTCGGTTGGATCCAGGACCTGACCGCGCGCGATCCCTTCTTCGTGCTGCCGCTGATCAACATCGCGATCATGTGGGCGACCCAGAAGCTCACGCCGATGACCGGCATGGACCCGGCCCAGGCCAAGATGATGCAGTTCATGCCGCTGATCTTCGGCGTGATCCTGGCCTTCCTGCCGGCCGGCCTGGTGCTGTACCAGGTGGCCAACGGCGGCCTCGGCCTGCTGCAGCAGTGGCTGACCACCAAGCGCTACGCCGAAGCGACGGCGGCGCCCAGCAAGGAATGACGGTCCGGTTCGCGCCCTGAACCCGGGCGCCTGAACCGATCGACGAAGCCCGCCGCCAGGCGGGCTTCGTGTTTGTGGGAACGGATTCACCGGGACATCCTTGCGACGTCTTGGCGCGGGGCTTTTCACGGAGAGCACGGCAGCCCCCTATCATGTCGCCCATGACCGACGCCCCTGCCCGCGACACCATCGCCGCCATCGCGACCGCGCCCGGCACCGGCGGGGTCGGCATCGTCCGCCTGTCCGGTCCGCGCTCGTTGGCGATCGCCGAAACCGTCGCCGCGCGCGCGCTGCGGCCGCGCCATGCGCATTACGTGCGTTTCCGGGACGAGCACGACGAGACCATCGACGACGGTATCGCCTTGTACTTCGCCGCGCCGGCCAGCTACACCGGCGAAGACGTGGTCGAGCTGCAGGCGCACGGTGGCCCGGCCTTGCTCGAAACTCTGCTCGCACGCGCCTGCGCCCTCGGCGCTCGACGCGCGCGACCGGGCGAATTCAGCGAACGCGCGTTTCTCGAAGGCCGCCTCGACCTGGCCCAGGCCGAAGCGGTGGCCGACCTGATCGCCGCGGCCGACGGTCGCGCCGCGCGCGCCGCCCGGCGCGCCCTCGACGGCGAGTTCTCGCGCCGCGTCGAGGCCTTGGCCGGCGATCTGCTCGCGATCCGCGTCCACGTCGAAGCCGCGATCGACTTCGCCGACGAACCGCTCGACACCCTCGGCGGCTCGGCCTTGCTCGCGCGTTTCGCTGCCGCCTCAGCGAAACTCGACGACCTGCTGGCCGCCGCCGAACGCGGCCGCCGCCTGCGCGATGGTCTGCATGCGGTGATCGTCGGCCCGCCGAACGCCGGCAAGAGTTCCTTGTTGAATGCGCTGGCCGGCAGCGACCGTGCCATCGTCACCGACATCGCCGGCACCACCCGCGACCTGCTGCACGAAACGGTGAAACTCGATGGCGTCGAACTGACCCTGGTCGACACCGCCGGCTTGCGCGATGGCGGTGATGCGATCGAGCGCGAAGGCATGCGCCGTGCGCGCGGCGAACTCGAACGCGCCGACCTCGCCATCGTGGTGCTCGACGCCAGCGACCCCGAAACCGGCCTGCAAGCGGTGGCCGAGGCGATCGCCGAAGTGCCGGCGCGGTTGTACGTCTACAACAAGATCGACCTGATCGAATCCGACTACGGCTCGCCGACGCCGGTCGATATCGGCGGCGAAGACCGGGTCTTCGTCTCGGCCCGCAGCGGCGCCGGGCTCGACGGTCTGCATGCGCGCTTGCGCGCCTTGGCGCAGGGCGATGCCGCGGAATCCGCGGAAGGTGCGTTCACCGCGCGAGCTCGTCACGTCGACGCCTTGCTGCGCGCGCGCGACGAACTCGACGATGCGCGTGTGCAGCTCGATCACGAGATGCTCGACCTGGCTGCGGAGGCCTTGCGCCAGGCGCATGAGGCACTCGGCGAGATCACCGGCCGGGTGCGCGCGGATGATCTGCTGGGGCATATCTTTTCGAGCTTTTGTATCGGCAAGTAGGGCGTCGTCGGATGTTCGCCGGCGAGTGAGTTGTGCTGAGTTCGGATGCAGCTTCAGAGTAGGAGCGGCGCGAGCCGCGACCGCGTTGTGACGGCCTCGCGGCGCATCTCTAAAGCAAAATCCGGATCAAACGCATGAAGCTTCCGCCCCCTAAAGGGTGCGGGTAACTTTCTTTTGGCCAAAGCCCCAAAAGTCCGTCTGGATTCCCTTCGGTCAAAAGTCACCAAAGAAAAATGCTCTCCTTGACGAAGCTCCCCTGCGAGCACGCAGCTCGCGCCGGGATTTTCCGATAAGACATCCCTGTCTTATCGGATCATTTCAATCAAAGCTGGGCGCACGTCCTGTGCGCCGCCCTCCGGGTCTCCAGGTGTTCTCGCAAGCGCGGCGCTGCGCCAAGCTCTTCACGGCAACGGCAACGGCAACGGCAACGGCAACGGCAACGGCAACGTAGGTGCCGTAAAGATTTTGCGGTTGCCGTTGTTGTGCGACGCCTAGCACTAGCGAAGGCCATCGCAGACCCGGAGGGCGGCGCGCAGGGATGCGCGCCGTTTTTCATCGGGACAAGGATGTCCCGTATGAAAAAGCCCTGCGTCGGCACCGATCGTGCGGGCCTGTGATTCAAAGAAAAGCAACTTCTTTGGTTACCTTTCTTTTGTTGCTTATGACAAAAGAAAGTAACCCGCCGCTTTAGTGGCGGAAGCTTTAGGCGGTTGATTTTGGTCTTGCGTGAGCCACACGTCGCGAGACCGAAACGACGCGGTCGCGGCTTGCGCCGCTCCTACCCTGCGAAAGTACGTCGCTTCGACGAGCGACGTCGGCGTTGTCGTCTCTGCGCGTTCCGCGGTTGCGGCTTGCGCTGCTCCTGTCCTGTAAAAGCCGGCCGCGGCTGCGGCACGACGATCACGCCCCGATCAGCGCCCCAACACCCCGAACACCACCACCGCCGCGATCAACGCCGCCACCACCGCGAAGAAAATCTTGACCCAGCTGTAAGGGCGCTCGCCGGCGAGTTGCCCGGTGTAGCCGTTGGCCAACACCTGAAAACTGCGCGAGCCGTAGGTGTAGCTGACCAGCCAGACCGGGACCAGGATGTGTTTGAAGGTGCGGCCACGGTAGGTGGCGTCGACCTCCAGGTTGCGCTGGGTGTCGCCGGGGACCTGCGCCGAACACAGGCTGCGGGTCTGTTCCTGCATCGAGCTTTCGCTGAGCACCGAGGCAGCGTGCAGGTCGACCTGGTAGCGCTCGACGATCCAGCCGCGCACGAACTCGGGCGAATACGGTTTAAGGTCGCTGGTGGTCGGGAACTGGCCGATCTGTTCGAGCAGGTTCGCATGCACGCCGACCGTGCCGGGCACCAGGTCGTCGTCGAAGAAATGCCGCAACGAGCCGGCCGCCGGTTCCCAGCGGGTGTGGCGCACCTGGCGGGTCTTGTGCTGGCCGTTCTCGGTGTAGCTCTCGGTCTCGTAGTAGTAGTGACCGGCTTCGGCGGTCCAGTCGGCCGAAACGTGGGCGTCGAAGGTCCAGTACGGCAGGTACACGCCCTTGAGGGTGTCGGTCAGGGCCGCGTGCTTGAGCCGGTTCGGCGCGAACCAGCGCGTGCCGTACCATTTGCGGATGATGTCGCGCACCTGGCCGTCGCTGATCTTGAACGGCAGCAGGCTCTGCGGGGTGATCGCATCGCCGAGCGATTCGTGGTCGATCACCGCCGGCGAGCCGCAGAACTCGCAACGCTGAGCGACCTTGCCGTCGACGAACACCGAGATCGCCTTGCAGCTTTGGCATTGCACTTCGCGGCGTTCGCCGCCGCCGCCGTAGCCGCGCTGGTCGCTGGGGTGCTGGGCGAGTGCGCTGACCAGGTCCAGTTCCACGACCTGCTCGCCCAGCGCTTCCTGCGCAGGCGACCACGGCACGATCGTGCCGCAGTAGGGGCAGGCCAGGGACTGCTTGGCCGCATTCCATTGCAGATCCCCGCCGCACTCCGGGCAGGGATGCTTGCCGACAGTGGCGTTGTCCATCAGCCGCGCAGGAATTCTTCGAGCGCGGCCTTGGCGATGCGGGTGGCGCTGCCGATCTTGCGGGCCTTGAGCTCGCCCGCGGCGATCGCAGCCATGACGTCCTCGACCGAGACGCCGAGCGCGGCGGCGGCTTGCTCGGGGGTCAGCACCTCAAGGGCGTTGGCCGCCCCCGGCACCGGCGGCGGAGTCGCGGCGGCGGGCGCCTGGGCCTGCCCGCTCTGCATGCTGCGCATCATTTCCTGGGCGATGCCGAAGCCGACCGCCATCTGCGCCGGCACCGCGGCGGCCGCGCCGGCTTCGCCGCCCTGGCCCATGGCGTGGCCCATCTGGAACTTCACGTAGTCGTTGAGGTTGCCGACCACGCCCATGCTGGAGCGCGCGTCGATGGCCTTCTCGACTTCCGGAGGCACCGAGACGTTCTCGAGCACGAAGGCGGTGATCTCGATGCCGTACTTACCGGTCATGGCCGGGTTGATGATCGGCAGCAGCGCGTCGCCGAGTTCGCCGTAACGCGAAGCCACGTTGAGCGCCGGCACGTTGGCGGTCGCCAGGGCCTCGGTAAACACGCTGACGATGCGCGAACGCATGGTGTCGGCGAACTCGTCGAGGCGGAAATTCTGGTCGGTGCCGGCCACTTCCCTGAGGAACTTCGGCGCATCGACGATGCGGAAATCGTAGGTGCCGAAGGCGCGCAGGCGGACCACGCCGAAGTCGGCGTCGCGCATCATCACCGGGTTGGAAGTGCCCCACTTGTTGCCGGTGAACAAGCGCGTGTTGAGGAAGTAGACGTCGCACTTGAACGGCGAGTTGAAGCCGTACTTCCAGCCCAGGATGGTCGACAGGACCGGGATGTTCTCGGTCTTGAGGGTGTGCTTGCCGGGTCCGAACAGGTCGGCGTACTGGCCGGCGGCGACGAACTGCACCTGCTGCGACTCGCGCACGATCAGCTGGGCGCCGTTCTTGATCTCCTTGTCGTCGTCCGGGTAGCGGAACGACAGGGTGTCGCGCGAATCATCGGTCCACTCGATGATCTCCAGCAGCTCGCCCTTGATGAAACCCAGAATGCTCATGTCCCGCTCCCTGCCTGTGGTGCGGCGATTCTAGATCACGCCGCTGTAGATCACTTCGATCCAAAGCAGGCCGCTCCAGGGCAGGCCGATGTGAAGTCAGCGCGGTCGGCTGGCCCGGCCGGCGCGCCGGGTTCGGAGCGTGCCGGGGTCACATGGGGTGGAGGGCGGGGCGGACGCGGCGCGACCGCTCTGCGCGGTGTCCCGGCCGGGCCGGCGCAACCTCGCGCCGCGCACGATGTTGCACCGCCGCGACGCCGCCTCGGCCCGGGCGCCGCCGGGTGACGAAATTTGTGCAATTCGTCGCGCCAGGGGCGCGAACCGACACACCCGGTATCGGTCCGGGCCGCGATGGGTGGCACACTCCATGTCTGACGCCTATCCCGGGGCCCCCAGCCAACCTGAACGCTTGACAAACGCGGCTCCGTAGCGCGTCCTATCGGGCGTGCGCCCGGCCCCGTATCGGACGGGTCTCGCGTACTTCAGGGGAGTTTTTGCCAATGATCGTCGCTAACAATGACCGGCGTAACAGCCGGCTGTCCGCTGTAATGCAGGTCTCCGCCGTGATCGCGCTGCGATGCGCGCTGGCGGCCTGCGGAAAGAAGGAAGACGCCGCACCGGCCACGGACGCGGCGCCCGCGACCGCGGCCACCGCTCCGGCGGTGACGGCGCAGACCGCCGTATCGGCCAAGGT
Source organism: Lysobacter antibioticus (assembly GCF_001442535.1). Classification (NCBI taxonomy): domain Bacteria; kingdom Pseudomonadati; phylum Pseudomonadota; class Gammaproteobacteria; order Lysobacterales; family Lysobacteraceae; genus Lysobacter; species Lysobacter antibioticus. The sequence continues at coordinate 1,473,899 of NZ_CP013141.1, forward strand.
CTCGGCCTTGTCGGTCGAGCAGCTGCGCGAGGCCGCTCGCAAGGCCTATGTGGAGAACCGCCTGTACGCGCCGGCCGAGGACAACGCCGTCGAGTACTACCTCGCCCTGCGCGAGAAAGCCCCGGCCGACGCCGTGGCCTCGAGCGCGCTGACCGACCTGCTGCCGATGACGGTCATCGCGACCGAACAGAGCGTGGGCCGCGAGGACTTCGCCGAAGCCCAGCGCCTGGCCGCGCTGATCGAACGCGCCGACCCGCAACATCCGGCGGTCGCCCGCCTGAAGGCGAGCATCGGCACTTCGCAGGACGCCCTGGCCAAGCGCGCCGAGCAGGAAAAGCTGACCGCCGAAGAGCAGCTCAAGAAGCAGGCCGAGCTGGAGAAGCAGCGCCAGACCCAGCAGCAGCAGCAACAGCAGCAGGCCGCCCAGCAACTGGCGACCCAGCAGGCCGCCGAACGCCAGGCGGCGACGCAGCGCGAAGCCGAGCAGCGTGCGGCCGAGCAACGCGCCGCCGAGCAGCGCGCCAGCGAACAGCGCAGTGCCGAGCGTCCGGCCCCGACCGAGCGTGCGGCGACGGCGTCGACCGCGACCCCGGCCAGCGAACTGCGCGCCGTTTCGACCCCGGCTCCGCGTTACCCGCCGGAAGCCTTGCGCGCCGGCCAGTCGGGCGAGGTCCAGGTCGAGTTCACCGTCGGCACCGACGGTTCGGTCACCGCCGCGCGCGTGGTCCGTTCCAACCCGGCCCGCGTGTTCGATCGCGAAGCCGTCAACGCGGTGCGCAAGTGGCGTTTCCAGCCGGTCCCGAGCCAGGTCACCACCCGGCGCACGATCGGCTTCAACCCGGGCGGTTGATCCGCGCGGCGTTCGCCGTCATCGCAAAACGAAAAAGCCCGGCGCGAGCCGGGCTTTTTCTTGGTGGGTGTGGCGATGAAGTCCGATCCGCGGGCGGCGATGCAGCCGGCCCGGCCGGTCAGCGCTGGCCGGCTCAACCAAGCCCGGCCCAGCCCAAGGCCGCCTACAGCGGCCGAATCAGCCCGATATCGCCAGCGTCTCGTTGTGATAACGGCGCACCGCCGCGAACCACAGCAGCGCCGCCAGGGCGAAGGCCGTGGCCAGGTACACCGCCCAGATCTGGCCGGAGATCGCCTCGCCGCGGATCACCTTGAGCAGCAACTGGTTCTGCGCCAGGAACGGCACCGCGAACTGCCACAGCTGGGTCTTGAGCGGGTTGACCATCAACACGAAGGTCGGCAGCAGCGGCATCAGCATCAGCCAGGTCATGTGGCTCTGCGCTTCCTTCAGGCTCTTGGCCGCGGCCGAGAGATAGGTCAGCAGCGCGGTGCCGATGAAGGACATCGGCAGCAGGATCAGCAGCATCTGGCCGATCGCCGGCAGGCTGACGTCGAGCATCTTGCCGATGCCGCTGCTCATCTGCGAGCTGAGCTTGAACGCGAACAGGGTCAGCAGCAGCGACAGCAGGCCGAGGATGCAGGCCGCGGCGATCTTGCCGCTGACGATCGAGCCGCGTGAGGCCGGGGTGGCCAGCAAGGGCTCCAGCGACTGGCGTTCGCGTTCGCCGGCCGTGGCGTCGATGATCAGGTACGCGCCGCCGATGAACGAGGTCATGATCAGCAGGTACGGCAGCAGCGCCGACAGCACCAGGCCGCGCTTGGCCTCGGGCGTGGCGACGTCGCGGTCGCCGACGTTGACCGGCTGGGCGACCGTCGCGGCGATGCCGCGGGCGAGCAGGCGCAGCACGCCGACCTGGCGGCTATAGCCTTCCAGCGCCGCGCGCACGCGCCGGCTCGGGATCTCGGCGTCGCGGCGGGTGCTGTCCTGGACGATCTCGACCAAGGCCGGCTGGCCCTGCTTCCAGTTCTCGGCGTAGTCCTTGGCCACGATCAGGGCCACGTCGTGGTCCTGGTTCTGGATCGCTGCGTCCAGGTCGGCGGGCGCCGGGATCGCGACGATGTTCTGGGTGGCGAGGAACTTGATCAGGTTCGGCGCGTGCTCGGCGCCGCGCACCGGCACCCGCAGCTCGGTGTCGAGCTGGGTGCGCGCGCGGTTCTCGGCCAGCGCGCCCATGCCGAGCATCAGCAGCGGATACAGCAACGGCCCGAGCAGCAAGGCGATGGCGAGGGTACGGCGGTCGCGCGAGATGTCGCGCAGTTCCTTGCGGATCACCGCCCACATGGCGGAAAAGGCGGCAATGTTCATGCGTGCAGGCCCTCGTCGCTGCCGATCGCCTGGACGAAGGCGTCTTCGAGATTATCTTGGCCGGTCTGCGCGCGCAGTTCGTCGGCGGTGCCGGCGGCCACGACCTGGCCCTTGGCGATGATGACGATGCGGTCGCACAGCGCCGCGACCTCTTGCATGATGTGGCTGGAGAAGATCACGCAGCGTCCCTCCTCGCGCAGGCCGCGCAGGAAGCCGCGCATCGCCCGCGTAGTCATTACGTCCAGGCCGTTGGTGGGCTCGTCCAGGATCACGTTGCGCGGGTCGTGGACCAGGGCGCGGGCGATCGCGGTCTTGGTGCGCTGGCCCTGCGAGAAACCTTCGGTCTGGCGGTCGAGGATCTCGTCCATGTCCAGCGCCTGCGACAGCGCGCGGGTGCGCTCGTCGATCAGGCCGCGCGACAGGCCGTGCAGCTCGCCGAAGTAAGCGATGTTCTCGCGTGCGGTCAGGCGCTTGTAGACGCCGCGCGCGTCGGGCAGCACGCCGAGCGCGCGCCGCACCGCGGCCGGGTCGCGGCTGGCGTCGATGCCGTCGACGCGCACTTCGCCGCGGTCGGGCCGCATCAGGGTGTAGAGCATGCGCAGGGTGGTGGTCTTGCCGGCGCCGTTGGGGCCGAGCAGGCCGGTGATCTGGCCGTCGCGGGCCTCGAAGTCGACGCCTTGCACGGCGTGGACGGTACCGGTCTTGGTCTTGAAGCTTTTATGCAGGTCGTGAGCTGAAATCATGGCTTCCACGCGATTCGGTGATGAGGGCAGGGAGTCGGAACGGCAGAGGTCGTCGGCATGGAGCGGGTCTCGTCGATTCCCGATGCCCCATTGCCGATTCCCGGTTCTTACGGCTCCCAGCCGTTGAAAGAGACGAACGGCGGCACGTAGCCGAGCGTGTCGAGGCAACGCGCATCGAGCTTCTTCGCGTCGGCGGTTTCGACGAACTGGCCGAGCAGCTTCGGCGTGCAGCCGATGCGCAGCGCGCCGTGGCCCTGGCCGCGCAGGATCAGGTGACGGCCGTTGGTCAGGTGTTTGACGACCTGGTCGCCGTAGCGCGGCGGCGTGACCGGATCGAGTTCGCCCGACAGCAGCAGGGTCGGCAGGCTCGACTTGAACGGTGCGTGGAAGTCCTTCGGCCGCTGCCCGGTCGGCCAGGCCTTGCACTGTGCGACCAGGGTCTTGCTCATGGCGTCGCCGATCACGGTGTCGGCATCGCTCGGATCGGGCTTGAGCAGGTCGACGTCCTCGGCGCAGATCACCGACAACTGCATGCCGTAGTTGAGTTCGTCGTTGAGCTGGTTTTCGATCATCTTCGACAGCGCCATCAGCGGCGCGTAGCGGCCCTGGTCGGCTTCGTTCAAGACCAGCGGCAACAGCGAAGCGGCTTCCGGCGCGTACGAGAACATCCGGGTCAGCATGCCGACCTGGGCCGCGCTGATCGGCGCGCGTTTCTGCTCGCCGGTGTGCGGGTCGCGGTAATCGACCTCGACCGGGGTCTGCAGGCGCGCCATCAGCTGGCGCAGCTGTTCGCGCGGTTCGCCGCCGAAGCGCGCGCGGCAGGCCGGGATCTGCTGGCACAGCTTGAACTGCAGGGCGAGGGCGTTGTCGAGATTGCGCGCGTGCTCGCTGCCGAGCACCAGCTCGTTCGGCACCACGCCGTCGAGCACCACGCTGCGGGTGTGCTGCGGGTAGCGCGTGGCGTATTGCTGGGCGACGCGGGTGCCGTAGGACACCCCGACCAGGTCGATCTTGGCTGCGCCGATGGCGGCGCGCACGGCGTCGAGGTCGGCGATCGCGTCGCTGGTGGTGAAGCGGCTGGCGTCGACCTTGAGTTGCCGGGCGCAGCGCTCGACTGCCTGGACCGCGGCGTCGAACTGAGCGGCCTCGTCGCGGTGAGGCTGGTTTTCGCCGCTGGCGTCGCGGCAGGCCAGCGGCGAGGACTTGCCGGTGCCGCGCTGGTCGACCAGGACGATATGGCGGTGCTTGCGCACCTCGCGGAAGGCCGCGTCGACGGTCGGCCAGGATTCGGTTGCCGCCTGGCCGGGGCCGCCGGCGAGGAAGAACACCGGGTCCTCGGCGACGCCGGCCTCGTCGGTGGCCGGCAACCAGGCCAGGTTGAGCTTGAGCTTGCGGCCCTTGGGCTCGGCGGCGTTCTCCGGCACCTCGAATTGCGTGCACTGCGCCGCGATCGTGCCGCTGGTGTAGGGCGTGGACAGGGTGCAGGGATCGAACACGATCCGGCCGTAGTGGCGTTTGATCGCGTTGCCGTCGTGGCGTTTGGCGCTGTCGTTCGCGGAGCCGGCCTGGCCGCAGCCGCTCAGTGCGGCCGCCGCGAGCATCGCGGCGAGTCCGACGACCGCGAGGCTGCGCGGTCGGTATCCGTGTCGAAATAGGTGCATGTCCGTTTCTCGTTCCCAGGCGGTGCGCCTTCAAGAATGACAGACGGGCGCGATGGGAAAAATGTGACCGGACCGAATGCACGGACTTCGACGCCGGGTTTTACCCTCGAAGCCGGGGAGGGCGCTGGAGCCGGATCGAAGCGGGATGCAGGCGTCGGGGTGCAGGCATGACCGTGCCGACGACGCAGTGCCGGCGGCGCGAGGCCCGGCTCCGCGCTGCGGCGCCGGGTCGCGCACGCGGCGCTTACTTCGAGGAGACGTACTTCTCGCGGCGGATCTGCGGCACCGGCAGGCCGTAGCCCTTGAGCGCCTCGAAGCAGGTGTCGACCATGTTCGGGTTGCCGCACAGGTAGGCGATGTCGCCCTCGGCGTTCGGCGCGAACTCTTCCAGGAACTGCTGGACGTAACCCTGGCGCACGTCCGCGTGCGGCTGCTCGGGCAGCTCGCGCGAGAAGCAGGGCACGAAGCGGAAGTTCGGATGGCGGTCGGCGAAAGCGCGGAAGTCGTCGCCGTACAGCAGCTCCACCGGCGAGCGTGCGCCATACAGCAGCACGACCTCGATGCCGCGCTCGCGGATCAGCGCTTCCAGCTGCGGCAGCATCGCCCGGTACGGGGTCACGCCGGTGCCGGTGGCGATCAGCAGGTAGCGGCGATTGCTGTCGGCCGGGTTGAGGCAGAAGCGGCCGAACGGCCCGCTGGCCTGGACCAGGTCGCCGTCGCCCATGCCCTCGAACAACGCCGTCGCAGCGCCGCCGGTGACGTAGCTGACCGCGATCTCGACCGTCTCGCCCGGGCCCAGGGCGTGGTCGTGGATGTTCGCCAGCGAGTAGCTGCGCTTGGTCGCGGTGCCGTCGGCGTACTGGAAGTGAACCTGGATGAACTGGCCGGGGATGTAGTCCAGCGGCTCGCCGTCGTCGCGCAGGAAGACGTAGTGGCCGACGGTCGGGGCCAACATCCGGCGCGAAACGAGTTTGAGCGGAAACTGCTTCATGGAGATCGTGCTTCTGGATCGTGCCGTCTAAGGCGCGTGGGCGTTCGGACGCGTAGGGCGACCCGGGCGATGGTCGGTGCGGCCGTCTGGTGCAAAGTCTGGGGACTGTGCGGGGCTGCGCAACGCGGGAATTCGCAACAGTCTGTGACCGGAGCGCCACCGCGGGGCCGCCTATACTAAGGCATTCGCCGCGGGGCCCGCGGCCAGGCTTCCCGAGAACACTCCGAATGACCCAGTCCCAGGCCGCTTCCCCAGCGGCATCGGCCGAGCCGGTGCCGGCCCTGTGCGTGCGCGCATTGCGCAAGACCTACGACAACCGCGTCCAGGCCCTGAAGGGCGTGTCCCTGAACGTGGCCCCGGGCGACTTCTTCGCCCTGCTGGGCCCCAACGGCGCCGGCAAGTCGACCCTGATCGGCATCGTCAGCTCGCTGGTCAACCTCAGCGAAGGCTCGGTGTCGATCTTCGGCACCGACCTGGCGACCCAGCGCGAGGCGGCGATGCGCCTGATCGGGCTGGTGCCGCAGGAGCTGAACTTCAATATGTTCGAGAAGCCCATCGACATCCTCGTCAATTACGCCGGCTTCTACGGCGTGCCGAGGGCGGTGGCGCTGCAGCGCGCCGAGGAGGAGCTCAAGCGTGCCCAGTTGTGGGAAAAGGCCAACATGATGAGCCGCACCCTGTCGGGCGGCATGAAGCGGCGGCTGATGATCGCCCGCGCCATGATGACCCGGCCGCGCCTGCTGATCCTCGACGAGCCCACCGCCGGCGTCGACATCGAGATCCGCCGCGGCATGTGGAAGACCCTGCGCGAGATCAACGCCGCCGGCACCACCATCATCCTGACCACCCATTACCTGGAAGAAGCCGAAAACCTGTGCCGCAACCTGGCGATCATCGACCAGGGCCGGATCGTCCAGCAGGGGCCGATGAAGACCCTGCTGGCGATGCTCGACGTCGAAGGCTTTCTATTCGACATCGACGGCGTGCTTCCGGCGGCGTTGCCGCAGATCGAGGGCACCACCGTGGTCGCCACCGACGACCACACCCTCGACCTGGAAATGCCGCGCGCGATGGACCTCAACCGGGTCTTCGCCGCGCTCGGCGAGGCCGGCATCCGGGTGCGCTCGATGCGCACCAAGTCCAACCGCCTGGAAGAACTGTTCGTGCGCATGATCAACCAGCCCGAAGCCGCGCAGACGGAGACCGCCGCATGAGCCAGACCCTGCCCGCGGCCGTCGCCGAACCCACCCCGATGCGCCGCAACCTGGTCGCGCTGGGCACCATCGTCCGCCGCGAAGTGATGCGCATCCTGCGCATCTGGGGCCAGACCCTGGTGCCGCCGGCGATCACCATGACCCTGTACTTCCTGATCTTCGGCGGCCTGATCGGCTCGCGCATCGGCGAGATGGGCGGCTACAGCTACATGGAGTTCATCGTCCCCGGCCTGGTGATGATGAGCGTGATCCAGAACAGCTACGGCAACATCTCCTCGAGCTTCTTCGGCGCCAAGTTCGGCCGCCATGTCGAGGAGCTGCTGGTCAGCCCGATGCCGAACTGGGTGATCCTGTGGGGCTACGTGGCCGGCGCGGTGTTGCGCGGGCTGATGGTCGGCGTGATCGTGCTGTTGATCGCCATGTGCTTCACCTCGGTGCGCGTGCCGCATCCGCTGGTGACCCTGACCACGGTGCTGCTCGGCGCGACCATCTTCTCGCTGGCCGGCTTCGTCAACGCGGTGTACGCGAAGAAGTTCGACGACGTCGCGATCGTGCCGACCTTCATCCTGACCCCGCTGACCTACCTGGGCGGCGTGTTCTATTCGGTCAAGCTGCTGCCGGCCTGGGCCGAGGCGGCGACCCACGCCAACCCGATCTTCTACATGGTCAACGCCTTCCGCTATGGCCTGCTCGGCAGCAGCGACGTGCCGCTGTGGGTGGCGTATGCCTTGATGATCGGTTTCGTGGTGGCGTTGTCGTCGTTGGCGTTGTGGTTGCTCAAGCGCGGTGTCGGTTTGCGCAGCTGAGGCTGCGTCGCGGCTTCCGCCTTTGTAGGAGCGATGTGAGTCGCGACTCCGGAACGCGCAGAGTCCGCAACGCCTTCGTCATTGGTCGAAGGGGTTAATCATCGCAGGAGTAGGAGCGGCGCAAGCCGCGACCGTTCGCTCGGCCTTCGGTGTTGCCGTCGTCGTTTTTGCCGTTGCTGTTGCCGTGAAAGCTTGGCGCAGTTCCGAATTCGCGATGCAACCGTAGACCCGGAGGGCGCCGCACAGGACGTGCGGCGTTTTCCGATAAGACATGGATGTCTTATCGGAAAATCCCGGCGCGGGCATCGCACTCGTGGCCTGTGCCCTTGGAAGGAGAGCCCTTTTCTTTGGTTACCTTTCTTTTGGGCTTAGCAAAAGAAAGTAACCCGGCCGCGTCAGCGGACGGAAGCTCTGCTCTTGCTTGATGCTTCTAAAGAAACAAGATCAAACGCTAAAAGCTTCCGCCACTAAAGCGGCGGGTTACTTTCTTTTGTCATAAGCAACAAAAGAAAGGTAACCAAAGAAAAATGCTTCTCTTTGAATCACAGGCCCGCACGAGCGATGCTTCCGCAGGGCTTTTTCATACGGGACATCCCTGTCCCGATGAAAAACGGCCCGCATCCATGCGGGCCGCCCTCCGGGTCTTCTTTGGCCTTCGCTAGTGCGAGGCGGCGCATAGCAACAGCCACGGCAAAATCTTGACGGCAACGGCAACGGCAACGGCAACGGCAACGGCGCATCGCCGGGCGCCTGAATGCACGCACGCCGACATTGACCCCTCGTGCACCGCGGCTGCGTTACAACGTCCGCCGCACCGGTCATGATCCGGACCGGTCCCACGTTACCCAGGAGAATCCCCATGCGCCTGATCCCTCTCGTTGCGATCGTGTCGATCGCGTTCGCCGCCGGTTGCGCGGCTCCCGACCAGGCCAAGGACACGGTGACTCCCGACGCGACTACGAGCGCGACGCCGGCGAGGAGCGCGACGCCGACGAGCGATCCGGGGCCGGCGGGCCGGCCGATGGGCAAGATCGGTGCCGACCAGGTCGGCAAGGTCAGTCCGGTGCCGGCGTTCAAGGGCTTCGGCGAGCACTGGGGCATCGAGATCCAGGCCACCGGCGAGAGGTCGCACAAGGTCGAGCTGACCTGGGGCAGCGGCAGCGAGAAGGCCAGCGGCACGGTCGACTACAAGGGCCAGCCGGCCGACGCGCCGGATTCCTTGATCGTGTTGAGCGGCGAACTTGCGACGAAGCAGGGCGCCAAGCCGATGGTGGTCGAGATCAGTCGTAAGGACTGCACCGACGACGGCGACGGTGCGCACCAGCACGGTGTGCAGGTGACCGTCGACGGCCTGCCGCAGATGCGCGGTTGCGGCGACCTGGCGATGTACTAAGCGCCACGCCTCGATCCTGTGGAAAACGAACGGCCCGCTGCGAGCGGGCCGTTTCGTGTGCCGTGCGCTGCCGGCAGATCGTCAGGCTTGCACGGCCGGATAACGCCTGCGGTGCAACCACACCACCAGCAGCGACGCCAGCACCGGCGCGACGAACAACAGCAGCAATACGATGACCAGCAGCTCGGCCATGCCGAGCTTGTCGCCCAACAACACCAGCGGCAGCGCCGGCAGCACGATCAGCACCGGCGTCAGCAGCGCGGAGATCAGGGCCGGCATCGCGCCGCTGCCGCGGCGAACGGGCAACAGCGCCCAGCACAAGGCGTGCACGGTGCCGATGCCGAGCGCGGCGAGGGTCATGCCGTGACGTTGGGCGTTGTCGTCCAATGCAGTGAACCGGCTCAGGCTGTGCTGAAGCAGCAACAACACGCCGGCGCAGACGCCGAAGGCGACGAGCGCGCCGATCAGGCGACGTTGCCCGCCGCTCCAGATCACCGGCGTGGGGCCGCGGCCGCCCACGGCGAAGGCGACCGCCAGGCCGATCGACGAGGTCACCACCACCTTGGCGGCGTTGAGCGGCGGTACCCAACGATAGAGCGCCATCGCCGACAGGTTGTCGCTCAAGGCCTGCATCGCCTGCATGACCGCGATCGACCACAGGTAACCCAGGCCGAACACCAAGGCCACCGCGACCAGGAGCGCGGCCCAGGCGCGTTGCGGCGGGCCGCGACGCGCGATAGTCGCGCTGGCCAGGGCGAGATTGACGCCGATCAACAGGCCGATGCCGCATAGCCATTCCAGCCAGCTGTAGATCTGGTTGGCAGTGCCGTCGGCGCCCTCGGGCAGGGGATGCTCGACCTGCGAGACCAGGAAGAACGCGCCGGTCAGCACGAACACGCAAGCGGCAAGCGCGAGAGGAAACCAGGCGGGCGACCGCGATGCGGGGTGATCCATGAAGTCGATCCTTGCGGGGGGCAGGCGAGCGGTGGGCGACGAAGGCGGCCCAGTCTAGTGCCTGTCCCGCCGTCGTCCCAGGACGTTCGTCCGCAGCCTCCGCTTGCGCGCGCGAGCAGAAGGCCGGCCCCGCCGCCTCCTGCCGTGGAGTCATGCATGCGCCGTCGTTTCGCCTTGATCGCGACAACGGGCCACGCCCGATCCGATGGCGGCGTTTCACGGAGGCGGCGACGCCTCGTTGGTAGCCATACCGGCGGCACCACGTCGCCCCCCACAGGAGTCTCTTATGCGCATCATGTTCACCGCCGTCGCCGGACTGGGCTTGGCCGCCGCTCTCGCAGCGGCGCCCGCGCCCGCTCAACAGATCACCTTCCCGGCGCCGGCGTTCCGCGGCGGCGATGCCACCACCTGGAACGTGGCGATGCTGACCCAGCCGGATTCTTCGGTCGACTACACCCTGACCGTACCGGAATCGACGACGCCGCTGAAAGGCAAGCTGCAGCAGAAGGCCGCTTCGGGCATGGGCGATTACCTGCTCGTCGGCAAGCTCGGCAACGACCCCAAGGCGCCCGGTCTGACCGTGAAACTGCAGCCGGTTCCGCTCGGCCAGCAGTGCAAGGACGGCAACGACAAAACCCGCGGCAAGTACGGTCCCTACGACTACAGCGTCGTCCTGACCCCGGCCAAGCTCGGGCCGTGGAAGGTCTGGACGGGCTGCGGCAACTTCACCATGAAGTGAGTTCGCGACGCCCGCTACCGGCGGCGCGAAGTCTTACGCCGCCGGCAGACGGAAGAACGCCGTGGCGGCCGCGGTGCTGTTGGCCGCGGTCGTCGCGACGTCCTCGCCGCGATCGCGGGCGAGTTCCTCGACGATGTGCGCCAGGTACATCGGTTCGTTGCGCCGGTGCGATGGCGCCGGCTTGACCGTGCGCGGCAATAAGTACGGCGCATCGGTTTCGATCATCAATCGCGCCGCCGGGATGTGTTTGACCAGCTCGCGCAGGTGCAGGCCGCGGCGTTCGTCGCACAGCCAGCCGGTGATGCCGACGTACCAGTCCTGATCGAGATAATCGAACAACTCCTCGCGCGTGCCGGTGAAGCAATGCACCACCGCCGGGCCAAGCTTGCCGTCGAAGTTGCGCATCATCGCCATGAAGTCGGCGTGGGCATCGCGCTGGTGCAGGAACAGCGGCTTGCCGATGTCGACCGCGGTCTGCAGCTGCATCTCGAAGGCACGCCGCTGCGCCGGGCGCGGCGAGAAGTCGCGGAAATAATCCAGACCGCATTCGCCGACCGCCACCACCTCGTCGTGCGCCAGCAGCGCGCGCATTTCGGCGTCGCATTCGGCGGTGTACTCGCTGGCATGGTGCGGATGCACGCCGGCGGTCGCGAACAGCTCGCCCGGATGGCGGCGCGCCAGCTCGAGTGCCTGCGGCGAATGCTCGCGGCTGGCGCCGGTGATCACCATGCGCGCCACGCCGGCCTCGCGCGCGCGTTGCAGCACGGCGTCGCGGTCGTGGTCGAAGCTGTCGTGGGTGAGGTTGGCGCCGATGTCGATCAATTGCATGGGTAGAAATACTGCGGAAAACAGCGCGCAGTGTAGGCGCTGGGCCGGGCCAGCCCAAGTTTCCGCCGCCGCGGGCGGCCGTCGCCGGGGCGAGTCGCGGGGTCGATTGGCCGGCCGCGCGGTCGCAGGACGTCATTACCGGTGCGCAGGGCTCGATCGGTGCCTGCGCGCGGATGCGAACCCGCTTGGCGATCGCGATGCAGTTCGACGGCGGCCGACCGGCCGCTACAGGGGACACGATGCTATCCATATCCGCCAAGGCCGCGTTCGCGCTGGCCTGCGCCGGCGCTTGCCTGCCGATGTCCGCGAGCGCTCAGCCGCCCGACGGCCCGTTCGATTTTCCGCCGGCCACCTTCAAGGGCGGCAACACCGACTGGAGCATCCGCCTGAAACGGACTGAGCCGGGCAAGGTCGATTTCGTGTTCGAGCGGCCGCGCGGCGCCGAGACCGGGCGCGGCAGCCTCGCCTCGGTCGCGCCCGAGCTGAAAGAGCGCGGCCTGCGCGGAAAATACGGCCTGTCCGGCGTCGCGACGATCGCGGGCGAGCCGAAGACCGTCACCGTGCTGGTCGCGCCGACCACGCCGCATCGGCGTTGCCGCGACCGCAACGGCGTGGAATACGCCAGTGCGGTCCTCATCATCGTCGGTGGCGGCGCATGGCAGGGCTGCGGCGAGTTCGATTGAGCCCCGCGCCGGCGCGTTCCCGCATCCTGGCTTCGCCGCGACGGCGGCGGGCAGTGGATTCACGACCGCCGCGCCGGCGCGTTATGCCTTCCGAAGGCGGCCGGCCGGTCGCCATGGGGGAAACCACGATGCGCATCTCGTCCACGATCTTCACGCTGGGGCTGGCGGCGCTGATCGCCTGCCTGCCGCTGTCCGCTTCGGCTCAGACCAAATTCGACTTTCCTGCGCAGGCCTTCGACGGCGGCAATTACGACCCACAAGGCAAGAGCGGTCGCGAAAGCTGGACCATCTCGCTGCGGCGCCGCGCGCCCGGCAAGGTCGATTTCGACCTCGACAATCCGCGCGATGTTCCGGCATCCCACGGCACCCTGACCTCGATCGATCCCAAGCCCGGCTACAAGGGCATGGTCGGTAAGTACGCGTTGTCGGCCAAGGCGTCGGTCGCCGGGAAACAGCAGAAACTTCTGGTCATGGTCACGCCAAGCCCGAAGGATGCACTCTGCGAAGACACCAGGCGCAAGAAATACTCGCAGGCGATCCTGGTGTTCATCGGCGACATGGAGGACGGCGGCAGGATGTTGTACGGCTGCGGCGAGTTCGAAGAGGAGCAGTGATCGCGCTCGAACGCGGCGGCCGTGGATGAGCGCGGGCCCATCGCCGACCGCAGCGAACGCGCAGTCGCCGGGGTAACGGATCGCGTCGTCGTGCAGACGCATCGGCGCCGCGCACCGTATCCTTGCGCGCGTGAACGCCGCCGAATTCCCGATCGATTCCCTGCTGCCGTCGATCCGCGACAGCCTCGCCGCACATCCGCGCCTGGTCCTGGAAGCGCCGCCCGGCGCGGGCAAGACCACCCAAGTGCCGCCGGCCCTGCTCGATGCGCCGTGGCTGCGGGGCCAGCGCATCGTCATGCTGGAACCGCGCCGCGTCGCCGCGCGCGCTGCCGCGCAATTCATGGCGCGGCAGCGCGGCGAAGCCGCCGGCGACACCGTCGGCTACCGGATCCGCTTCGAGAACAAAGTCTCCGCGCGCACCCGCATCGAGGTGGTCACCGAAGGCATCCTGACCCGGATGATCCAGGACGACCCGAGCCTGGAAGGGGTCGGCGCGCTGGTGTTCGACGAATTCCACGAGCGCCATCTCGCCGCCGACCTCGGCCTGGCGCTGGCGCTCGATGTGCAGGCCTCGCTGCGCGAGGACCTGCGCATCGTGGTGATGTCGGCGACCCTCGACGGCGAGCGCCTGGCCCAGTTTCTCGATGCGCCGCGCCTGAGCAGCGCCGGGCGCAGCTATCCGGTGACGCTTGCGCACTATCCGGCACGGCGCGAGGAAAAACTCGAGCACCAACTGCGGCGCGCGGTCGAGCATGCCTTGCAGCAGCATCCCGGCGACGTGCTGGTGTTCCTGCCCGGGCAGCGCGAGATCGCGCGCGCCGATGCCGCCCTGGCCGGCAGCGATGCGCTGCGCGGCGTCGACGTGCTGAGCCTGCACGGCGAGTTGCCGGTCGAGCAGCAAAGCCGGGTCTTGCAACCCGACCCCGACGGTCGCCGCCGGGTCGTGCTGGCGACCAACGTCGCCGAGTCCAGCGTCACCCTGCCCGGGGTGCGCGTGGTGATCGACGCCGGCCTCGCCCGCGAGCCGCGCTACGACCCCAACAGCGGTTTCTCTCGCCTCGACGTGGTCGCGATCGCCCAGGCCTCGGCCGATCAGCGCGCCGGCCGTGCCGGCCGCGTCGCCGAAGGTTGGGCGTATCGCTTATGGCCGGAATCGCAACGTCTGGAACCGCAGCGGCGCCCCGAGATCGTCCAGGTCGAGTTGGCGGGGCTGGCGCTGGAACTCGCCGCCTGGGGCGACGCCGGCCTGCGCTTCGTCGATCCGCCGCCGGGCGGGGCGATGGGCGCGGCGCGCGAACTGCTGCTGCGGCTAGGCGCGCTCGAAGCCGG